>DATAJN010000051.1:0-10221 GCA_036262105.1 Ilumatobacteraceae bacterium | reverse complement strand
CGTGCCGAGATCTACCCGTGGTATCGCGCCAGCGTCGAGCAAGATGCCGAGGGCAGGCGCGTCGCCGCCGCCTTGATGGCCGGCGAGGATCCCGACGGCGATGCCTCCGACCCACGCCGGTTCATGCGTGCCGTCTTCCGCGACGGGCTGCTGCCGGCCCTGCGGCGCGACGCGGTGGTGTTGCGCGCCTTCTTCCGCAGCCTCAACTTGCTGAACCCTCCCGATGCGATGATCAAAGACCCCGACGTCGGCGCCCGCGTTCTGGCCGTGTGGCAGGACCGCGACAACCGCGGCCCCGAGCCGGCGCTCGGCCCCAAACGGCGAGCCGACCTTCTCGCTCTGATCGGCTAATTCGCGTCAGGCAACGTTTGGGAGCGAATGCGGAAATTCTGTTTCCGAGCTAGCACCCATCGAGCCTGCTTGGGTGCGGAATCGGAAGTTGCACTTCCAGAATCGCGCCCATGCGACTCGATCGCCCAGCGGCCTGGGTCAGTCGCCTAGTTGGTCGATGTCTTTGGAGATCGTTCCCAACACATCGCGCAGTTCTGACGCACCCGGAAGGTCGACCAGGTCTGTGTCTTCGAGGCGGGTCTCGTCGAGCATCAGCCAGATGACGACGCCGACGACCGCGCCGATCATTGGAAAGACGATGAACGCCCACAGCTGTTGCAGCGCCTCGGTGTGGGTATCGGCGAACAGCGCCGTCGCGAGGCTGCGCGCCGGGTTGACGGACGTGTTGTCGACTGGGATCGAGATCAGGTGGATCAACGTGAGGGTGAGGCCGATCACCAGCCCGCCCATGCCGGGAGCGAACTTCTTCGTCGTGGTGAACAGCACCACCATCACCAGCAAGCCGGTCAGCAGCACCTCGACGATGATCGCCGAGCCGAGGCCGTAGTACTTGCCCGACCACAGGTTGGCGGCGAACTGACCACGCTTGAACCCGTCGCGCCCGCTGGCGATGCCGTAGATGATCGCTGCGCCGCTGATGGCACCCACGACCTGACCGATCCATGCGTACACCGCGTGAGTCGTCGTGACCTTGCGGGCGAGCAGCATGCCGAGCGTGACCGCAGGGTTGATGTGGCACCCCGATATCGGACCGATCACGTAGCACATGATCAGCAGCGACAAGCCGAAGCCGAGGGCGATGATGAGGATCTTCAGCAACCCGGCCCCGGTCGAGGCATCGCCCTCCGGCAGCAGACCGAGCGCAGGCAACAGGATGGCAACCCCCGGACCACCCAGCATGAGGACGAGTGTGCCGACGAGCTCGGCAGCAAGAATCCGGCTGTTGTCGATTGGTTCCATGGTGCGAACCATATTCCCTTCCGGGTCACCGAACGCTCGATCCTCGGGGTACCTTCCTGTGGCATGGCTCGTCGCCGAAGTGAGTCGCTGCTCGTCACCGTGTACGAGGACGGTGCGATGCGTCGGCGCCCCGACGAATTGATCGTCGAGGAGCCGATGACGATCCAGCTCGACGGCACGGTCGTCAGCACGACGATGCGCACACCGGGCAACGACTACGAACTGGCCACCGGGTTCTGCTTCACCGATGGGCTGCTGGGTGGCGCACCGGTCATCGGCGTGCGCTATTGCGCTGACGGGCCCGCCGGAGACAGCGAGTTCAACGTGGTGACGGTGGAAACCGGCGGAAGGGCGCCCACGCCGACTCCACGCCTCGGCACCACCACCAGCAGCTGCGGATTGTGCGGCAAGGATGCCATCGACACCTTGTGCGACCGTCTCGAACCGCTCGCTACCACAGCGGCAATTCCGCTCGACGTGTTGACAGCGATGCCGGCCGCTGTCCTCACCGGCCAGGGTCTGTTCTCGACCACCGGCGCCGTACACGCGGCCGCCGCGTTCTCGCCGATCGGCAAGGTGTTGACCACACGCGAAGACGTGGGTCGGCACAACGCCGTCGACAAGGTGGTCGGGAGGATGTTGCTCGACGGCCAGTTGCCGGCCACCGGTCTCGGCCTGTTCGTCAGCGGTCGCGCCAGCTTCGAGCTGGTGCAGAAGGCCTGGGCGGCCGGCTTCGGCACGTTGATCGCGGTCAGCGCGCCGACTGCCTTGGCGGTGCAGACAGCCCGTCGCGCCGGGCTGACGCTGGCCGGTTTCGTTCGCGGTCGTCGTCTCAACGTCTATGCGCCCGAGCGAGCTCAGCCCTAGCCTGAACACATGAAGAGCGAACCCGTTTCGCCGTCAACCGGTGTTGGCGTGCTCCATCTGTTCTGCAAGCCGGCTCCCTTGTTCGAGGCCGAGGCCGTCGTCGCTGCCGTGAAGTCGGCGGAAGACGCCGGTTGCCAGGTCGTGACGATCGCCATGCTCGGCCACAAGTGCGACATGGCGGTGATGGCCATCCACGAGAACCTGCGCGAGTTGCGGGTGCTGCAAACGGCCGTGCAACACGCCGGGCTCGACGTCGTCGACTCGTACGTCAGCATCACCGAGGTCAGTGAATACGCGGCGCAGATGCCCGAAGAGATGAAGCGTCCACGTCTGTATCCGACGATCCCGCCGAACCACGTCGACTACGCCATGCCGGCGTGGTGCTTCTACCCGATGAGCAAGCGGCGCGACGGCGACGCCAACTGGTTCACGCTGCCGTACGAGCGACGCAGCGAGTTGATGCACGAACATGGAGCGAGTGGTCGCAAGTTCGCGGGTCGCGTCGCGCAGTACATCACCGGGTCGACGGGTCTCGACGATTACGAGTGGGGGGTCACGCTGTTCGCCGTGCATCCCGACGATCTCAAAGAAGTCGTCTACACCATGCGCTTCGACGAGGCGTCTGCGGTGTACGCGCAGTTCGGGCCGTTCTACACCGGAATGGTCACGCCCGTGGAAGAACTGGTCGCCAACCTCTAGCCGCGTATCGGGCCCACGGTGTCCATGTCGTAGTCGCGGCCGGTGGAGTCGAAGCCGAACAATTCGAAGGTCGCGCTCGAGACATCACCGTTGGCGCCGATCGTCAGCGTGCCCCCGGGACCGTCATAGTCGATGTTGCTGCCGCCCTGGATCCCCGCCTCGCAACCCGCGAACGACCTGCACGGGGTGCCGCTGTCGCTGATCGCTGGGATCGCGGCGGCGATCATCGTCGGTTGCGTCGACTTGGCCGCCGTTGCGGCGAGGGCGATGAGGTTGACGCAGTCGAAGGCATTCGCCGCGTACGGACTGGAGTTGCCTGGGGCCGCGCCGAGCTGGGCAAGGAACTCTGTGTCGCTGCTGTAGGCGATTGGTGAGACCCCCGTGATCCGCGATGCCAACGAGCCTCCCATGGGCTCCGCCGATGCAGTCGGGCGGCGCATCGCATCGTTCACCACGTAAGACGGTCGACTGTCTCCGGACGCGGTATCGATCGCCTGCAGCATGACTGGCCCAGAGGTCGCGTCACCGATCACGACGACCACACCTGCGGAGGTGAGCGCGATGCTCTGGGCGGCGGCCTTGATGGATTGGTTGTCGGACGAGTACGGCACCGGCTCGTTCTGGGCGATGCCCTTTCGAGTCAGCTCGGTCCCCACGTGCTCGACGAACGTCTGCCCGTAGGCGTCATCGATGTACGCGACAGTCGCCTTGCTGGCGCCGGTGCGATCGACTGCCTCGGCGATAGCACTGGCCTGCAGCGAGTCGGAGGGGATCGTGCGGAAGAAGAGGTTGTGGTCGGGGAAGTCGTCGAGCGAGCTGGCAGACGCCGTGGGCGAGCACGCCACGACGCCGGCGTTGATGATCTCTCCCAGCCCGACCAACGCGTTGAGCGACGATGATGGCCCGATGATCGCGTCGACTCTGGCGTCGAGCAGGGTGGCGATGGCAGGGTCGACACCGACACCGACCACGCCTTCATCGGCCGGGATCAACACCACGCCGTGACCGCCGTAACCTCCGGCGTCGTTGATCTTCGTCACGGCAAGCCGAGTAGCGGTGCCGATCGCTTGGCCGATGTCGGCATTGGCGCTTCCCTGTGGGGTCAGGAGGCCGATCGTCAGGATCCCGTCATCGATGCGGGCGAGAGTCGTGGTGGTCGCTTGGGAGGTCGACGACGCCGGTGTGGCGGAATCGGAGCTACATCCGGCCACCGCCGTCATCAACCCACTCGCCGTCAGTGCGACGGCCCACATCGGTGATGATCGGCGCATGGCCGGATTGTAGGGGGGTTGCTCGTGAGCTGGGCGGCGGTTGGGAGAAGCAGTTGATGGATCAGCCTCGATCCGATGTCGATATCGAGCAGTGGTGGTCGGGCCGGGATAGAACCAGTCCGTGTTCATGCCGTAGGGTCGCCGTCGTGAGCGACGCCGCGCCCAACGATTTCACTCGTGAACTGGTGCGCTGGAGCGAGTCGCTGGCGGCCATCGCCCGTACCGGTCTCGGCTTCACCGAGAGCCTCTACGAGCGAGAGCGCTTCGAAGAGGTTCTGCACGTCGCCGCCGACATCAAAGCGGCAGCAGACGAAGCGTTGGAGGTGCGCCGCGAACGCGACCACTTCGTGCAGGAGTGGATGGAATCGGTCGGCGAGGGAGTGCCCGGCTACGTGACACCGAAGGTGGCCGTCGGTGCGGTGGTGGGCAACGATGCCGGCGAGATCCTGTTGGTTCAGCGCGCCGACAGCGGGATCTGGCTGTACCCGACGGGGTGGGCCGATGTCGGCTACTCACCGTCGGAGGTAGCGGTGAAAGAGGTGCTCGAAGAGACCGGGATCGAGTGTGAGCCCATCCAGCTCATCGCCGTCATCGACGGACAACGCATGGGCTTCACCCGCTTCGCCATGTATCTGCTCTTGTTCCACTGCATGGCGACAGGCGGCGATCTGCTCGCCCACCCGCTGGAGACCGCAGACGTGGGTTGGTTCAAGCGCGACGACCTGCCGTGGCCGGTGGCCGGCGCCAGTTGGTGGGGCCCGATGGCCTTCGCGGCGATCGATGGCCATCCCGTCACGACGGCGTTCGAGGCGCCCCGCTCGCCGATGTGGCGCGGCCAGAGCGGGTAGCCCCGGTCAGGCGCTGTTGCCCTGGTCGCGCAGGAATCGCTCGACCTCGGCCATCAGCTCGTCGCCGTTGAGGGGGCTGTAGTCGCCGGCCTGAGCGGTGTCTTCTTCGTCGTCTTCTTCGTCATCTTCGTCGTCGAGCTCGCCGCTGTCGGCCAGCGACTCCAACCGCGACACGTACCCGATGAGATCCTCGTCGTCGCCGACGAAGGCCGAGACGCGGGCGTCGTACTCGCTGGCCTCGGCGACCAGGCGACCCGTCGGTGCCGGGCAACCCAGCATCTCGCAGGTGCGCGCGACCAGGGCGAGTGCCGCCTTCGGCGACGGCACCTGCGAGGCGTAGGCGGGCACCGCTGCCCACAGCGAAGCAGACGACAGGTCGGTGTGCGACGCCGCGTCGTGGAGGACTCCGACGATGCCGGTGGGCCCTTCGTAGCGCGAACGCTGCAGGTCGAAGCGATCGATCATGGTTTGCTCGGTAGCAGTACCCATCAATTGCACTGGGCGCGAATGGGGAACGTCGGCGAGCAATGCGCCAAGCGTGAGCAGCATCGTTGCTTCGAAGCGGGCGGCCACAGCCATGACCTGCTCGCCGAACAGCCGCCAGCGCAGCGATGGCTCGGGCCCGAGCAACAGGATCACGTCGCCGCCGGGTGTGGACGCGCTCCACAGGCCGACGGTCGGCCACACGATCGAACGGGTCATGCCGGAGTCCAGTCGAACATGGGGACGTATCGTCGCGAAATCGGTGAACTCCTCGGGATCGATCTCGGCCAGCGGTTGGGCCTTCCATGCCTCGATCAGATGACGAACGCTGTTGCTGGCGGCATCGCCGGCGTCGTTCCATCCCGTGAACGCGGCGATGATGGTCGGCCGGTGCAAGTTGGGTTGGGCCAGCCAGCGAACATGGTCCATTGCCGACAACACTACCGACGTGCGGCGCTCGAACGATTTCTACAAGGCAGCGTTGGCTCAGCTTTCTCGAAGGCTTCGCCGGGCCCTCTTCACCGCATACATGTCGGCATCGGCCGCGGCGAGCAAGCCCGCGGCGTCGCGCGGTACTTCGTTCGTGTCTGCCCGGCCGATGCTCGCCCGGCAACTCACCTCGGCGGCATCGCCGATGTCGATCGGTGCTGACAGAATCGTGTCGATGCGCTCGATGAGACCATCGGAGCTCGCTTGGTTCGGCTCGTAGAGCACGACGAACTCGTCACCACCTATCCGAGCGACGCCGTCTGCGCGGCGAACGATCGAGAGCAGCCGACGGGCGGTCTCGCGCAGGACGATGTCGCCGGCGTCGTGACCGAACGTGTCGTTGATGTGCTTGAGCCCGTCGAGGTCGAGATAGGCCACCGCCAGCGGGTCGCCGGTGCGCTCGGTGCGAGCCAGACCGGCTTCGAGCAGCTCGTTGAACAGGCGTCGGTTGGCCAGCCCGGTCAGCGGGTCGCGCAATGCGAGTGCCGTCAGCTCGGCCTGCAGTGCGCGTAGCTCGGTGACATCGCGGCTCACGCCTTGCAATCCATGGTGGATGCGGGTGGCGTGCATCTCACCGACGACGATCGAGCCATCCTTGTGCCGGTATCGAAGGTCGAAATGGTCGATCGGAGCATCACCCAGGAACGCGCGCTCGATCCATGCTTTGCCTTCGTCATCGAGCAGATCGATGAACTTGGTGAAGTCGTCGAGAAACACCGATGGCGGATACCCGATGATGTGCTCGACCGCCGGGCTCATGTAGTCGAAGTGCGGATGGGGATCGAGGAGGAATCGCCACACAACATCGGCGGAGCTGTCGGCAAGGTTTCGAAACCGAGCCTCGCTCTCGGCCAGGCTCAACTCGGCGATGTGGCGTTCTGTGACATCGCGCCCGACGGCGATCACCTCGGCCCCGTCCGGCCCCCACAGGTATCGATCGACCCATTCCACCCACTTGCCCGCTTTGTTGGGAGCGGGCCGAGCAACGTCATCAGGGAGGATCGGGTTGTCGGGGCCAAGCCGGGCAAGTTGGAACTCGAGGCCGACGAGTTCGGCTGCAGAGAGGAATTCGTCCATTCTGTGACCAATCACCGCGGCTGGCGAGAGGTCATGTCCTGCGGCCCAGGCCACATTGCAGTAGCTGACCATCAGACTCGGCACGCTGAATCGGATCACCCGCTCCGGCATCATGTCGAGCACTTCCGCGGCAGCGGCGTAGTACGCCCGCGTGTCGTCGTTTGCGAAAAACCGCATAGAGCCATAGTCGGCTGCGACGCGGCTCGTCATCAGGGCAATAGGTCCCGGATGCGCCTGTTCTCGACCCTTGCCCTCGATCGGCCCGTCTTCCCGCTACAGGCCGGGAGGGGGGTAGGGATCACGAGTGGTGAGGGGTCGCTGGCGCACCGTCGGCGCGACCGTGGGCCTGCCGTGCGGAGGCGTCTCGTGGTGCCCGCGCTTGACGTCGTACATCGCCGCGTCGGCGGTGGCGAGCAACACCGCGCCGTTGTAACCGACTGTGCGAGTGTCGGCCACTCCGATGCTTGCCGGGCAGAAGACCCTGGTGGACTCGGCGATGTCGAAGGGCGCTGCGAGAGCGGCCTCGAGGCGCTCGATCAGCTTGTCGGAGCTGGGGTCGGTCGGTTCGTAGACGATCACGAACTCGTCACCACCGAGGCGGGCGACGACATCGGCCCCACGCACGACGGAGAGCAACCGGTCGGCTGTCTCGCACAACACCTTGTCGCCGGCATCATGGCCATAGGAGTCGTTGACGCTCTTGAAGTCGTCGAGGTCGAGGTAGGCGACTGCCAGCGGTTGGCCCCCACGCTGGGTGCGTGCGAGGTCTGCCTCGAACAACTCCTTGAACAGCCGCCGGTTGGCCAAGCCGGTCAACGGGTCGCGCAGGGCGAGCGCCGCCAGGCTCTCTTGCAGTTGACGCAGTTCGGTGACATCGCGAACCACTCCCTGGAGGCCTCCCTCGACTTCTTTGAACTGCACCTCACCGATCACGGTCGAGCCGTTGGCGTGCCGGTAGTGGAAGTCGCACTCGTCGGGCATCGGTTCGCCGCTCAGGGCTCGGTCGATCAGGGCTCGGTCGGCGTCGTCGAGGATCTTGAGGAACCGATCGAAGTCGTCGATCAGGTAGGACGGCGCATACCCGAGAATGGTCTCGACCGACGGGCTGATGTAGTCGAGATGTGGATACGGGTCGACGACGAAGTGCCACAAGATGTCGGTCGACTTGTCGGCGAGGTCGCGAAAGCGGCCTTCGCTCTCGGCCAGTCTCTTCTCGGCGATGTGCCGCGCCGTCGTGTCGCGGCCGACGGCAAGAACCTCGTCACCCTCCGCACTGGGCAGGTACTGATCGACCCATTCCACCCACCGTCCCGGCCGGTTCGGGGCGACGCGGGCGATGGGGTCGACGACGAGTGGGTTGTCAGGCCCGAGGACCGCCAGCTGCGAGGCCAGCCCGGCGCGACCGTCGTCCGACAAGAACTCGTCGAGCCGGTGGCCGACCACCTGCGCGGGCTCGAGGTCGTACCAGGCCGCCCACGAGGTGTTGCAATAGACGATGGTGAGATCGGGGATCTTGTATCTGACGACGCGCTCGGGCAGCGAATCGAGCACCTCGGCGATGCCACGGTAGTTCTGATCATCCAACAAGATGTCCACCTGATCGCCTCAGTTCTCCGCTTCTCCACGCTACGCCGCCCTGGGCAAGAAACTCCCGTGCCGAAGGCATCGCATGTGGGGCCGTGTTGAGTCACGCCATTGGTCGCAACGTTGTGGCGTTCTTCGGGCGGCGCGTTGCGTAAGGTGAGCGGGCTGTGACCGCGTTGATCGAAATCGTCGAACATCCCACCGAAGAGGTCGTCGAGGCGATGGCCCGACTGCTTCCGCAGCTGTCGTCGGCTTCGCCGCCCGATGCCGCGGCGTTGGCCAGGATGATCTCCGGAGGATCGACTCTGTTCGTAGCTCGCGTCGACGGACGAATCGTCGGCAGTCTGACGCTGGTGTTCTACCGCATCCCGACGGGGTTGAAGGCCTGGATCGAAGACGTCGTGGTCGACGAGGCGGCGCGAGGCCTGGGCGTCGGTGAAGCGTTGAGCGTGGCTGCGCTGGACGAGGCTCGACGACGTGGTGTGAAGTACGTCAGCTTGAGCAGTCGCCCGTCTCGCGGCGCGGCCAACCGTCTGTACCAACGGCTCGGCTTTGCCGCCCGCGACACGAACGTCTACCGGTACGTCCTCGACGCCGACGACTAGCGGTCTCGGGCGTCACGCCGGAACGAGCAACTTGGTACCTTCGCTCACGCCGTCGCCGCGGATCGCCACCTTGCCGCTGCTGACGCCCAGCAGTTCGACAGTGAGCCACTTCGTCGAACCGTCGGCAGCCTGCTCCTCCACTGCGTAGCTGCCGTCGAGCCTCGACACCAGTGCCTCGGCGGGGGCGATCAGCACGCCCGAGTTGTTCGGAAGGGTGAGGGTGACCTTCACGGCACTGCCGTTCCCGGCGCTGTCGATCGGAGATGCCGGCGTGATGATCGCCTCGACGATCACCGACCCGTTGCGATCGGCCGACCGTAACCGTGAGACCGATCCCTGCACCTGACCGATCTTCACGGCCAGGCCGGGAACGACCTGGGCCTCGTCTCCCGTCGGAACGTCGATCAACACCTGCTGCGTCGGCGTTGCCAGGGTCAGCACTGAGTCGCCATCGCCGACGGTGTCGCCGACCGCTCGGGCGATGCTGCTGACGGTCGTCGAAGTCGGAAGGAACACCACGGAACCGAGCGTGACGATTCCGGTGGCGTCGACGCCGAGGCCCTGCTGCCACGCCTTCACCATCGTGCGCGTGGCCGAGTCGAAGTGATTGTCGACGGTGACCTTCTGGGCCGGGTCATAGCCCAGCGCCACGAGGCTGGCCTCGAGCTGGGCGATGTCTGGGCCGTCGACGGAGGAGATCGACATCGATCGCCAAGCCGGCAACGCGCCGTCGAGCGCTACGACAGGCGCGCCGTCGACCGTGTACAGCACATCGCCCTGCCGGATTGCAGTGTTGGTGGCGATGATCGACGTGATCGTCTGAGTGACTCGCGCAGTCGACCCGCCTCCACCGGTCGAACCCGAGCTCGAGCCCGACCGCGAGCTACCGGTCGGCGCACCGCCGCTTGGGCGGGCACCGCCACCGACATAACCGGCGGGGGCGGTCGTCGTGGGGGTCTCCGGTGTCGTGGTGCACGGTACGACGGG
>DATAJN010000050.1:0-11580 GCA_036262105.1 Ilumatobacteraceae bacterium | reverse complement strand
AGCTCTGCCTTGCGGTAGGCGTCGTTGAACCGCCCGGCGAACATGTCGACGGTGCCGTAGTGGTTGACGGTGCCGAACACGCTGTCGAAGTTGACCGTGCCGTAGAAGAAGTCCCAGGCAACGTCGCGCTGCAGCGCTCGCAGGAAGACATCGGCGCTCAACACGTGCTTGCCGGTCGGCCAGGTGATGTGCACGAAGTACTCGTCACGCGAGAAGTGGAACGCGCCAAGGCTGAACTCGCGATAACCCTGGGAGTTCGGCTCGGTCGATTGGACGTCGGTCATGGTCATGTCAGTGGTTCCTATTCGCAGAGGATTTGGCTCAGCTCAAGCAGATGTCGGCCCAGCGTTCGACCGTGTCGTCGCCGAGGATGGTTTGCAACAGGATCACGCTGGGCGCCGAAGCGCTCATGCGGTAGGCGGAGTTCGCGGGCAGCAAGGCCTGGTGGCCTCGGCGCAGTACGATCCGGCCCATCTTCTTCCCGGCGGGTTCGCCTTCGACGCGCACCGAGCCCTCCTTGTCGGCAGGAACTGCTGGCGTGTCGAGCTTGACCAGCTCGACGATGACCTCACCGTCCATGCACAGGGGGAACTCGTCGTGCGCGCACGTGCGCCACTCACTGGTGCCCTCGGCGCGGATGGCCTCGAGGACGTACTGCATGTTCTTGCCGACCGCGACCTTCTCCCACGGCTTCGACGAGTTGGCGACCTCGAAGACGTTGGAGAACGCGTAGTTCTTGGCTTGGTCGTTGATCAGATCGATCCCGCCCTTGTCGTAGTCGGCGAGCGACCCGAACTTGGTGACGTACTCGGTCACACAGCCTCCTCTTTGGTGAGATCGCAAATGTTCGCATTGCGCACACTCGTGCGATATGTGAACATTGTCGCAGGAGGTGTGCCTGGATGTCAAGCAGCAAGCTACTAGCCGATGGACCGGAACGAGACTACGTCCAATCGTTGAGCCGTGGCCTTACGGTGCTGCAGGCGTTCAACGCCGAGCGGCCTGCCATGACGCTGGCCGACATGTCGCGAGCGACGGGTTTGACCCGGGCGACGGCGCGGCGTCTTCTGCTCACGCTCGTCTCGCTCGGCTACGTCGGCACCGATGGACGCACCTTCGAGCTCACGCCGCGAGTGCTCGACCTCGGCTTCGCGTACGTCTCGTCGTTGCAGCTTCCCGACATCGCTCAACCGTTCATGGAGGCGCTGTCCAACCGCGTCCACGAGAGCGTGTCGGCTTCCGTGCTCGACGGTTCCGAGATCGTCTACGTGGCTCGAGTGAACACCCAGAGGATCATGCGAATCTCGCTGGCGATCGGTTCGCGCCTCCCGGCAGCGTGGACGTCGATGGGGCGTGTGCTGCTCGCCGGGCTCAGCGACGGGCAGCTCGACGAGTTCCTCGACAACCTCGTCATCAGCGAACTCACCTCGCAGTCCATCACCGACGTCGAAGCGTTGCGATCCGAGCTCCTCATGGTGCGCAGCGAGGGCTATGCGTTGGTCGACCAGGAGCTCGAGGAGGGAATCAGATCAGTCGCCGCGCCCCTTCGCGATCGGCGCGGGCGAGCGCTCGCGGCGATCAACGTCGGCACCCATGCGGCGCGTGTCACGCTGAAGGAGCTGCGCGGGGTGATCCTTCCCGACCTGCTGGCGACTGCCCGCAGCATCGAATCTCAGCTGGCCAAGCGGTGATCGATTCGCCCCACCCACTGGTCGAGCGTGTCATGTTGCTGGTCGACCAACTTCGCCGTCGTGGTATCGACGTCACGACCGGAGCCACGATCGATGCCGTCGCCGCTCTGACGCACCTTCCGCTGGTGGAACCCGAGGCGATCAAGGCGGGCCTGCGGGCCACTCTGGTGAAGAGCTCCGACCCGACCGGCGAGTTCGACCGCGCGTTTCGAGCCGTGTTCGTCGGAATTGGCGGGCCCGCCGTCGACAAGTCGGCCAGCGACACGACCCAGGGGCAACAACCCGACGCACTCACACCGGGGCAACTGTCGAGCGCCTTGCTGCAGGCGATGCAGCAAGGCGACGATGCGCAGATCGCGTTCCTCGCTCAGCAGGCGGTCGACGCCTTCGCCGGGCTCGACGGCGACGACCAGCACAGCGAGCGTTACTACCTGCATCGTGTGATGCGTGCAATGGATCTCTCGCGCATGCTCAGCGCGGCGATGCAACAACTGCGCCGCGAGGGTGAGCTGACCGAGCTCGAGTTGCTGCTGGCGCGCAACGAGTTCGCCGAAATGCTCGAACAGTTCCGGCGCAGGCTGGCCGCGGAGATCGCTACACGCATGGCAGCGGCACACCACGATCACGCCGAGGTCGACATCGGTGCTGCTCTGGCCGACCGCGACATGTTGCAACTCTCGGCTCTCGAGCTCAGTGAGCTTCGACGGGTGGTACAACCGCTGGCCCGACAACTGGCGGCCAGGATCAGCAGCCACCGCCGGCTGCGCAGCACGGGGCGACTCGACCCTCGGCGAACGGTGCGTCGGTCGCTGCAGGCCGGCGGCGTTCCGTTCGATGTCGTGATGCGCCGCCGTCATCCACACAGGCCGGAGCTCGTACTGCTCTGCGACGTCAGCGGATCGGTGGCCGAGTTCGCCCAGTTCACCTTCACGCTGGTGCACGCTCTGCATGACGAGTTGCGCCGCGTGCGCAGCTTTGCGTTCGTCGATGGCATTGCCGAAGTGACGGATCTGTTCGAGTCGGCCGAGCACGAGATCCATGTCAACCGTTTCGTCGAACGCCGTGGCGTGCTCGGCGACGACGGGCACAGCGACTATGGCCGAGCGTTCACCGGGTTCGTCGAACATCACCTCGCCGACGCTGTGTCATCGCGCTCGACGGTGATCATCTGCGGCGACGCCCGTACCAACTACCGCCCCGACGGCGTCGATGCGCTGAAGGCCATCGCTGCCCAGGCGCGGCGGGTGTTCTGGCTGAACCCCGAACCCGAGACGGAGTGGGGGGCGACCGACTCGGCGATGGACGACTACCGCGCCTACTGCCGGGGCGCGTTCGAGGTGCGATCACTTCGCCAACTGGGCGACGTGATCGCGTCATTGGTCTGACCGGTCGAGCGGTGTGCGAGCCGGGCCGCCATGCCTAGCCTTGACGGTATGAACGATCCTGTCCTGCAGGAGGTGCCGCTCGGGTTCCAGTGGCCGACGGTCGACCCCTTCCTGTTCTGTGTCCACCACCTCGATCTCTACCCAGCCGGCAACGGACGATTCGGCCCGCCGAGCGAGTCGCTCGCCGGCCGCGAGATCGGATCCGACTTCGAGCCACGCGATGGCTGGCGGATGTACCACGGCGACGAGGTGCCGGGCTTCCCGCAACACCCGCACCGCGGCTTCGAGACCGTCACGCTGGTACGCAGCGGCCTGATCGACCATTCCGATTCCCTCGGGGCGGCGGCCCGATTCGGGGGTGGCGACACGCAGTGGCTCACCGCCGGTGCGGGCATCGTCCACAGCGAGATGTTCCCGTTGGTCGATACGACGGCGCCAAATCCGACGGAGCTGTTCCAGATCTGGCTCAACCTGCCGGCGGCCGACAAGATGGTCGATCCGTACTTCACCATGCTGTGGGCACCCGACATCCCGGTCGTTGCGTTCGAAGGCGGCAGCGTCACCGTCGTCGCCGGCGCGTTAGGTGATGCCAAGCCTGCTTCCCCACCGCCCAACTCGTGGGCAGCGCGCGACGAGGCCGAGGTAGCGATCTGGGTGCTGCGCCTCGACCCAGGCGCAACATGGACGATGCCCGCAACCCGCCACCCGGATGTCGCTCGCACGCTGTACTTCTTCGAGGGCGACACCTTGTCGATCGGCGGCCATCGGCTTGCCTCTTCGACCGGCGCAGTCGTTCGCAGCGACACCGACGTGGAGGTGCGCGCCGGTGATTCGGCCGTCGAATGCCTCGTGCTTCAGGGGCGGCCTATCGGTGAACCTGTCGCCCAGTACGGCCCGTTCGTGATGAACACTCGCGCCGAGATCGAGCAGGCCTTTGCGGACTACCAACGCACGGGTTTCGGCGGCTGGCCGTGGAACGTCGACGGCCCCGTGCACTCGGAACCCGGTCGATTCGCCCGCCATCCGAGCGGGCTCATCGAACATCCGGAATGACCTCGCCAGTCGTCACACTCACGTTCGACAACGGCCCGACTCCAGGCATCACCCAAGAGGTGTTCGACGTGTTGGCTGGGTGCGAAGTGCCGGCGACGTTCTTCACCATCGGCCACAAGCTCTCCACGCCCGAGGGCACCGAGCTCGGTCGGGAGACCGTCAGCCGAGGTCATCGCCTCGGTGGGCACACCTGGAGCCACAGCGTGCAGTTCGGTGTCGCCGCCGAAGACGTGATCCTCGATGAGCTCGCCCGAACGAGGGCGGCCGTCGACGACGCAGGTGGAGAAGGTTCGCTGTTCCGCCCGTACGGTGCCGGAGGGGTGATCGACGATCTCCTCATGAGCTCGTTCGGTGCGTCGAGCCTGTGCGCCGGTGGGTACACCTGCGTGCTGTGGAACGTGCTGCCCGGCGACTGGCGCGACGCGGATGGTTGGGTCGACGCGGCGCTCGACGAAATCGAACGACACCCGTGGTCGGTTGTCGTGTTGCACGATGTCGTCGACGCGTCCCTACCACGGCTCGGCGAGTTCCTCGACCGAGTGAACGCGCTTGATCCGAGGTGGTCGCAGGACTTTCCCGAGGACTGCACCCCGATCCGCAACGGCCTGCCGACGTCCTCGTTCGACTCGCTGAACGCGTCGACATGATCCACGTACGCTCCAGCGCATGGAGCTGCACTACGCCACCCGCCGCCTCAGCGGAAGTGTTGCCCCTACGCACCACCCACGTGCCGTGCGGCAACACTTCGACGTTCGCGAACGCGTCGGCTCCAACGGTCGATAGCTTCCGCCGCCATGGTCGCCTGCGCCCCTTGGGGTGCCGCTGGCGAGTTCGCAGCCTCTCGCCACGGTGCTCTCACCAGAAGCCAGGCCGCCGAAAGAGGAATCAGCAAGCGGGTCGTGGAACGTCTGCTTCGCGACGCGTGGATCGACGAACGAGCGCCTGGCGTCCTCGTCGTTCGAGGCGCACCGCCTACGTGGCAGCAACGGATGTATGTGGCGACACAGGCCGGTGGCGGGGTCGGAGTTGCGGCCTTTCGCTCCGCTGCTGCCTTGCACGGTTTCGATGGCTATGGCCCGGGACCAGTGGAACTGCTGTTGCCGAGTGGGCGTCGGCAGTACATCGACGATGCGATACACCATCGCGGACCGATGGGGGGCGAACACGCGCTCGACTTCACGGAGGTGGACGGGATTCGATGCACCGGGATTGCTCGCACGCTGTGCGATCTCGGTTCAGTGGATTCCAAGGCACGAGTCGCCATGGCGTTCGAGTCGGCGTGGCGAAACGGACACAGCCTGACCTGGATGCGCCAGACCGCCGAACGCCTACATCGTCCTGGCCAAAGCGGTACCGGTGTGCTGCTGCGATTGCTCGACTCGGCACAGACGCGCGCCACGCCCACAGAGTCGGCTCTTGAAGTTCGGGTCGAACGCGCTCTGGCCGGTGTCCCTGGGATCGTCCGCCAGTTCAGCATCTTCGACGCTCGGGGACGCTTCGTGGCGCGAGCCGACTTTGCGATCCCGGCGTTGAAGATCGCCATAGAGGCCCACAGCCGACAGTTCCATTTCGGGTCCGACAGTGAGAACCATGACTCGGATCGAGAGGAGCGAATGACTGCCGAAGGTTGGATCGTCCGCTACGTCACTCGAGCTCAAGCAAGCAATGCGCGAGTGCTCTGTAGTTCGATTCGTGCTCTCATCAAGGCTCGACAATCGGCGTGACGCCCGAAGTGTTGCCCAACGGCACGTCTTTGGTGCCCTGGGGCAACACTTCCCGGGATGGCACGGCGCTGTGGTGCTAGGGCGCGTCGCGGACGGCGGCGAGGGCTCGCTCGGCGAGCGATTCGGTGGCGAGATTGAAAGCGGTCACGTCGACCCCGCTGTCGTCACCCATCGCCCCGTTCAAGTATCGGGCGTAGACCCCCTCACTGATCACCGCCAGGCGCCAGCACGCGAACGCGATGTAGTACCCGATCCCGCTGAGGTCGCGACCGGTGCTTCGGGCGTAGCGCTCCAACACGGCGGAGTACGGCGGAAAACCACCGGCGGGCGTCGGGTCGTTCGGTCGCGTTGTCTCGGCGGTGCCGTCGAACCAGTAGACGCCGAGGTAACCGACATCGGCGAGCGGATCCCCCAGCGTGCACAGCTCCCAATCGAGCACCGCGTTGATGCGACCAGCGCGCACGTCGGTGAGGCAGTTGCCGAAGCGATAGTCGCCATGGACGATCGAGACGCCGTGCTGCGTTGGAACGCGATCGCGCAATCGCTTGGCGACCTCGTCGATCGCAGGCAGCTCACGGGTCTTCGACTGCTCCCACTGCGTCGACCATCGCTTGACCTGACGCTCGATGTACCCCTCGCGCTTGGCAAGGTCGCCCAGGCCAACCTCGTCGACATCAACCGCATGAAGGTCGGCCAGCACGTCGATGAGGTGCTCTGCCACTCGCGGTCGCAGCGCCATCGGCAGGTTGTCGCCACGCTCGACGCCGTCGAGCACGACTCCGTCGACGAAACCCATCACATAGAACGGCGCGCCGATGACGTCGCAATCCGTGCACAGCCCGAGCACCGGGGGTACGGGAACAGGGGTGCGCCCGACGGCTTCCACGATGCGGTGCTCACGGGCCATGTCGTGGGCCGTGGCAAGCACATGGCCGAGCGGCGGTCGACGCAACACGAATCGTTCGCCGCGAGCGTCGGTGACCGCGTAGGTCAGGTTCGAACGACCGCCGGCAATGAGCGCGAACTGGAACGGAGGAGTCGCACCGGCAATGTTGGTTTCGAGCCAGGAACTGACTCGATCGGTGTCGATGCCCTGCACGACGCGACACCGTATCGGTGGTTAGCCGGGTCGACCGATTCCGACAACCTTGGCCCAGTTGACCACGGCCACGCTGACCACATCGCCGCTGCGCGGCGCGTGGATCATCTGCCCGCCGCCGATGTAGATGGCGACGTGACCGATCGGGGTCTTGTAGAAGATGAGGTCGCCGGGCTGGATCTCACTCTGGGAAATGTGCGGGACGGACCCGTACTGGGCTCCCGATTGATGCGGCAGGTACACGCCTGCTTGACCCCAGGCGTACTTGGTGAGACCAGAGCAGTCGAACGCGACTCCGGGCGACTCGGCAGCAAATCGATACGGAACGCCGAGCTGGCCCATGGCCGCGTTGACAGCGATCCCGGCCAACGATGAAACCGGCGGCGCCGGGCTGCCGCCGCCAGAATCGCCACCCCGGCCGGTGTCGACCGGTGGTGCCGGATCGGCGCCACCCGATGAACCGCCACCCGATGAACCGCCACCCGACGAACCGCCACCCGACGAGTCGCCACCTGATGGCGACGTGGCTCCACCGCCGCGAGGTGTTGTCACCACGACCGCGCTCGTCTTGTTGGCCGCTGCGGCGTCGCGAGCAATCTGCTTCTGTCGGGCGATCTCGGCCGCAGCCGCAACCTCGGCGAGACGCTCGCGCTCCTGGTCGATCGCCGCGCCAAGTTCGACCTTGGCGGATGCCAGCTTCTGCTCGTACTCGGTCTGCAGAGCTTGACCTTCGGCGAGCTTGGAGTTCAGCGTGTCGACCAGACCGGCGACCTGCTTCTGCTTGTCGCTGAGCGATGCTTGCTCCTTGGCCAGATCCTCTGCCAACGCCTGCATCTCGTCGGTGCTTCCGGAGCCGTTGTCGAGCGCCAGGCGGCTCAACGAATCCTTTTGCTCGGCCTCCGTGTAAGCCTGCGCATTGGAGAACAACGGGCTCAGCTCGAGGGCGCTCCCAGTGACGTACTTGTCGACGGCGATGTCACCGAGCACTCCGGCGAGTTGGTCGAGACGCCCCTGTTGCTCGGCGATCCGGGCCTGCGATTCGGCGATCTGCTGGTCGAGTTGGGCCTTGCGGTCTTGTGCGGCGCCGTAGTCCTCGTCGAGCTGGCCCAGCCGGTTCTCGAGATTGTTGAGTTGAACAGCGAGCTGGTTGACCTTGGCCTTTTGGCTGCCGACGTCGTCGGCATGCGAGACGGTGGCGGTCGAGAGCAAGCTGCCGACGGCGATGAGGGCCGCGACGGACCGATGAAGAGAGCCCCTGGACCGCATGCATCGCAGAGCCTACCAATTGTTACGAACTTATGTCGATGCAGGATCGCGGCGACGCCGACTTGTCCTGCTCACCTACTCCCACTCGATGGTTCCGGGCGGCTTCGAAGTGATGTCGTACACCACCCGATTGACACCTCGAACCTCGTTGATGATCCGGTTCGACATGGTCTCCAACAGATCGTAGGGAAGCCTCGCCCAGTCGGCGGTCATCGCGTCGTCGCTGGTGACAGCTCTGATGATGATGGGATGCCCGTAGGTTCGCTCGTCGCCCATCACTCCGACGGAACGAATGTCGGCGAGGACCGCAAACGCCTGCCACAGCTCACGATCGAGACCGGCTTGGTGGATCTCGTAGCGAACGATGGCGTCGGCAAGTTGCAGGATCGCGACCCGATCGGGCGTGACTTCGCCGATGATCCGCACAGCAAGCCCCGGGCCTGGGAAGGGCTGGCGCCACACGATCTCGTCGGGCAGGCCGAGCTCATGGCCGAGCTTGCGCACTTCGTCTTTGAACAGACTGCGCAAGGGCTCGACGAGTTGAAGGGTCATGTCGTCGGGAAGGCCCCCCACGTTGTGGTGGCTCTTGATGACGGCCGCCGTGCCATCGCTGCCACCGCTCTCGACCACGTCGGGGTACAGCGTGCCCTGGACGAGGTGCTCCGCATCGGTCACCCCGCCGATGTTCTCCTCGAAGACCCGTACGAACAGTTCGCCGATCACCTTGCGTTTCGCTTCGGGCTCGGTGACCCCGGCGAGCCGCTCGAAGAACCGGGCGCCGGCATCGACGTGGATCAGTTCGATGCCCTGGTTCCTGCGGAACGTCTCGACGATCTGGTCACTCTCGCCGCTGCGCATCAGCCCGGTATCGACGTAGACGCATGTCAGCTGGTGGCCGATGGCTCTGTGCACCAGCGCCGCAGCCACCGCAGAATCGACCCCGCCGCTCAAGCCGCAGATCGCCCGGGCGTCACCGACCTGAGTGCGCACCGCGTCGACCTGGGCGTCGATGATCGAGTCCATCGTCCACGTCGGCTCACAACCGGCGAGATCGTGAAGGAACCGCTGCAAGATGACCATCCCGTGCGGTGAATGCACGACCTCGGGGTGAAACTGCACCCCCCAGATCTTGCGGGAGTTGCTTTCCAGGGCAGCCACCGGCGAATCGGCGGTCGAGGCGGTGGCCACGAAACCTTCGGGGACCCGGACGACGGCGTCGAAGTGGCTCATCCACACGTCGTGCGTCGACGGCAGATCGTGGAGCAATGCTGACGGGCCGTCGGCGACCTCCAACTTCGCCCGCCCGTACTCGCCGCGCATGCCCCGGCCGACCTCCCCGCCGAGCTGCTGGGCGATCAGCTGGATGCCGTAGCAGATACCGAGGATGGGGATGCCCAGTTGATAGATCGCCGGGTCGAGCGACGGTGCCCCGTCGACGTGCACGCTCTTCGGGCCGCCTGAGAGGATCAAGGCTGCAGGCGGATCGGCAACGATCTCGGCTGCGGTGATCCGATGCGGCACGATCTCGCTGTACACGTTGAGCTCTCGTACCCGCCGGGCGATCAGTTGCGCGTACTGCGCGCCGAAGTCGACCACCAACACCGTTTCACTGCGTTGCACCATCATCGTCGATGGTAGGGGCTGGAGTGGTCAGTGGTCACGTATGTGAGCGCGATGGGTGTGAGACGAGGGTTTCAGTGCGACGATGGCCAGGTGACGAGATTCAGGTGGATCGGCGCGGCGATCGCAGCGATGGCGTTCGCAACGACGGTGACCATGCCCGCCGCACACGTCGAGGCCACGGCGCCACCAACGACGGAAGTCGCGAACACCGCCCCGGTCGCCACCAACGATCTGCTCCCCGAGAACAACAACCTGAGCGACTGCATCGGCACGGCGGAGCCAGCCAACTGCGGCAGTCGAGCGCGGGCCGACGGGCACACGTATCTCGTGTTCCTCGCCCTTGCCGCGGGCCTCACGTTCATCGGTTGGCGGATCGCTCGTGGTGTGCGCATCCGTGACCGAGCACACGATCCGACGCTCTGACCCGCGGACGGTACGGTGGCCGGGTGACTCCCGAGGACTTCAAGAAGCACGGCCATGAGTTGATCGATTGGATCGCGGACTACGTGGAGACCATCGAGTCGCAGCGAGTCACGTCGCCGGTACAGCCCGGCGATGTTCGTGCCCAGTTCGACGAGCACCCGCCGGCGGCCCCTGATGGTTTCGACGCGGTCATGGCCGATACCGAGAGAGTGATCGTGCCCGGGCTGACCCACTGGCAACATCCCTCGTTCTTCGCCTACTTCCCGGCCAACTCCTCGTATTCGGCGATCCTCGGCGACCTGTTGACCGCTGGGCTCGGCGTGCAGGGCATGAGTTGGGTCACCGGCCCGGCATGCACCGAGGTCGAGACCTTGATGCTCGACTGGATGCACGAGCTCCTCGGTCTGCCCGAGCACTTTCGATCGACCAGCGTCAGCGGTGGCGGAGTGATCCACGGATCGGCGAGCGAGGCGACGCTGGCCTCGATCCTGGCTGCCAGGTGGCGGGTCACGGACGGCGCAGTCAACCGCGACGGCGACACATCTCGCCTCGTCGCCTACGCCACCTCTCAGGCCCATTCCAGCATCGAGAAGGGCCTGCGAATCGCCGGCATCGGCACGGATCGCCTGCGTGTCGTGCCACACGACGAGGCGTTCGCGATGCAACCAGCGGCGCTCGCCCAGATGATCAGCGACGACCGATCCGCCGGGCTGATGCCGTTCTGGGTCTGCTCAGCGCACGGTACGACGAGCTCGATGGCCTTCGACCCGACCCCTGAGATCGCCGCGATCACCCGTCGTGAAGGCATGTGGTTGCACGTCGATGGGGCGATGTGCGGCATCACTGCGCTGGCACCGGAATACCAGTGGGTCAACGCCGGTCTCGAGCATGCCGACAGCTACTGCACCAATCCGCACAAGTGGATGGGCATCAACTTCGACTGCGATCTGTTCTGGACCGCAGACCGCCGAGCGCTGCTCGGAGCGTTGAGCATCCTGCCCGAGTACTTGCGCTCGAAGGCCGCGGAGAGCGGAGCTGTGATCGACTATCGCGACTGGCAGGTTCCTCTGGGACGTCGCTTCCGGGCCTTGAAGCTGTGGTTCCACCTCCGCATCGACGGGGTCGAGAGCGTGCAACAGATGATCCGTGAGCACATCCGCCTCACGCAGTTGTTGGCGGAACAAGTGGCCGCCGACGAGCGGTGCGAGATCGTTGCCGCCCATCCGCTGAACCTGTTGTGCCTGGCTGTTCGAGGAGGAGACGCTGCAACCGATCGCCTGATCGAGCGGGCCAACGCCACTGGCAGTGTGCTCTTC
>DATAJN010000049.1:0-1537 GCA_036262105.1 Ilumatobacteraceae bacterium | reverse complement strand
CCTTGAACACCTCGGTCGCCTCTTCCACGCGACGTCCCGCGAGCCGATGCTCCTTGTCGGTGAATTCCAAGACGAACTTACCATCACGTGTATAGTTGATCGGGCATTGCTGTCTGAACGGGCACTCACCGCAGGCCGACGCCGGCATCTCGATTCGCGTCGTCGCCGCCTCCGCGTCGCGCGAACACGACGTCGGCTCGTGACCCGCGGGGCAGGCGTCGATCGTACCGGTGCGCTCGTCCCACGCGAAGTCGTCAACCGAAAGCGCCTCGGGGTCGACCTCAGGCGTGCGGCCGGGGATCGGGCCGATCAGGTCCACGCCCCGCGCCGCGGCGGTCTGGACATTCTCATCGCCGGTGTAGAGCGTGTCGGCCAGCATCTCCTCGGGAAGCCGCCCGACTTGCTCCAGTTGGTCGAGCATCGGCACGACCGCGGCCGCGTCCGGCTCGCACGCGGTCTGCGGCAGGGCGGCGGTGATCAGTTGCACCTCGTTGCTCGGCACGCAGGTCTCGGCGAGCTGCACCTGGTAGCCGGGTCCTTTGTGGCCGCTGTAGGTGGCATCGAGGTCGGACGGGTTCTGGACGCAGTCGCCGCCGGTCTTGGCCTTCACGACGACCTTCTCGCCGCTGAGTTCGCACTGCTGGCCGAAGATCGTGATCAGAGCTTTATAGGTCGATCGGCTCGTGTGGTCGGGGCGATCGGCGAAGCGAGTGATGATGAAGTGGAGGTCTTCGGCGGCTTGCTGGCGGTAGCGTGCGCGTGCCTCGGCGTCCTTGGCGCCGGCGAAGAGCCGTGCCTGCGCCAGAGCGTAACGTCGGCGGAAGTCTTCGGGCAAGGCGGCGTAGGCGTCGATGTCGTGCCGCTGGAGTTGGGTCAAGAACCGCTTGATCGCCACGGCCATAAGCTTGGTTCGGCCGAAGGTGGCCATGTGACTGAAGACGTGGGTCGAGTCGAGGCGTTGTCGGGAGACGTCGAGGTCGAGGGCACCGACGAGTTTCGTGGTGACCTTGTCGAAGACCTTTGCGGCAAGGTCGTTGTCGCGGAAGAGTTGTTGATAGCGTTCGAGGGTGCGAGTGCAGAGGGTGGCGCCCGGTTCGGTATTGAGGGCGTACTGGACGTCGTTGCGGAAGATGTAGGCTTCGACGGCCTCCTGCGCGTTCCAGCCGAAGAAGTCGGAGAGGAAGACGAGGCCGGCCATGGAATAGAGTTCTTTGGTGGGGGCGCCGAGGGAGTCGCTGAAGTGTTTCGCCAGTTCACCGACAGGCATGACCTCGAGGATGACATGTCGAAAGACCCCCTGCCAGCCGTTTCCGATGATTTTGAGCCCTGCCGGCGGGATAATCCCCTGAAAGGGGTCGAAGAGGCGGTTTTGTCGAGGGTCGACGGAGTGGATCATGGCGGGCGCAACTCCTTTACCGAGATATGGTTAAGTATAGACTTGCGTCCCGTGAAGTCAAGAGAAAAATGGTTATAAGATCAGATTTTGCAACAAGTTGCGCCGAAAACTGAGTTCGGTGGACTTCTGTCGAAAACATCA
>DATAJN010000048.1:0-3751 GCA_036262105.1 Ilumatobacteraceae bacterium | reverse complement strand
GCTCAGCACCGGCTGACCAGTGTGTCGTTGTGCGGCCGTTGGGTGGACGACGGCCAGTGCCTCGGCGGAATCGTCGATCACGCCGAATGCCGCGTGCTCGCGACGCAGCACCACCTCGCGGCCGACCATGGCCCGGGCGAGCGTGGCCGGGTCGCTTCCTGCTGTCGGGCGTGAATCGACCACCTTGCCGTCGCGCATGATGGTGATCTCGTCGCTGGCCGAGATGACCTCGGCGAGCTTGTGGCTCACGAGTGCCACGGCCTTGCCTTCCTCTTCGACCACACGGCGCAACGCGGCGAACAAGAAGTCGGATTCGGCGGGGGAGAGCACCGATGTGGGTTCGTCGAACACAAGGATCTCGGGATCGCGTCGAAGGCACTTGATGATCTCGACTCGTTGGCGCATGCCGGCGGTGAGGTCGGAGATGCGATCGTCGGGCTCGATCTCGAGGCCGTACTGCTCGCTGATCTCACCCACGCGGCGACGAATACGCCCGGGATCGAGCCTGCCGGTATCGCCGAGCGCGACGTTCTCCCAGACGGTCAACTGCTCGACGAGGCTGAAGTGTTGATGGACCATGGCGATGCCCATGCGAGCGGCCTCGATCGGATCGACGATGTTGACCGTTTCGCCGTGCACACGGATCAGACCGTCGTCGGGCAGGATGAGCCCGATCAGCATCTTCATCAAGGTCGACTTGCCGGCACCGTTCTCACCCAGGATGCCGTGGATCCGACCGCGGTGGAGGGAGAGGTTGACGCGGTCGCAGGCGACGACACGTCCGAACCGCTTGGTGATGTCAACGAACTCCGCGGCGGGCGGGCTGTCTGGCAGCCCGCCCGCGCGGTAGTCGGCCGCTTGGGTCACAGGCTGCGGTCAGCCCTGAGCGAACGCAATGCCGGCGATCTTGCCGAACTCGTCGGCGAGGTCACCAGATGCGATCTGCTTGTAGACGGCGTCCATGGCCGCCGTCTCATCGGATGTCGGGTTGCAGATCACAGCACCCGGCTCCGGGTCGATACCGACCTTGAACGTCTTGATGTCGCCTTCCTTGAAGGTGCCGGCGATGATCAGCTTCATGACCGCCTTGACGTAGTCGCCGCCGTCGAACTTGACGGCGATGTCGTACTTCAGATCCTCGGTGGCCTCACAGACCTTCGAAGACCCGGCGCTCATCGTGATGATTCCCGCAGCGTTCGCTGCCTGCACGACCGGGCGGTGGGCACCGCCGAGGTACGGATAGACGGCGTCGACACCGTTGTCGAGGGCCGTCTGCAGGGCGGCCGTCGCGTTGGCCGTGTTGTCGAAGTCGAACGGGAAGTCACCGGTCGGCACGTAGGTGTCGGTGTACGCCGGGTCGACTGCGTGCAGGCCCAGGTCGAACGACATGTAGGCCTGCTTCTCGAAGCCGAGGTCGCAGCAACCGATGAACACCACCGAGTCGCCACCCTTCTCCTTGAGCTTCAACCCGGTTGCGTAACCGGCGGTGTAGCCGATCTCGCCACCGTCGTCGAGGCTCTGCGCCAGGCCTGGGTTGGCTGGGAAGCCGGCGCCGCAGTTGCAGTACCAGAAGATGTCGGGGTACTTGGCGATCAGGTCGGGCAGTGGCTCGGCGATCTCGGATGCGCCGACGATGATGACGTCGACGCCTTGCTGGGCGAGGTTGCCGATGGAAGTTGCCGCGTCGGCAGCCTGGATGTTGTCGACCACGATCGGTGTCTCGAAGCCGTTGTCGGTGGACAGCTGCTTGGCTGCATCGACCACTGCCTGGTAGTAGGCGCCGTCGTCGGCCGGGCCGGCGGCGGCGATGCCAAACACGACCTTGCCATCACCGTTGGTGTCGAGCGGGCTCGGCGCTGGCGCGGTGCTGGCCGGCGCCTCGGTGGCCACTGGCACCGTGGCTGCCGGTGAAGCGATCACGCTGCGCTCCGGCCTGCCCGACATGGCCAAGTTCCCACAGTTCTAACATTCCGAGTCACGACCCTTTCCACGTCGCGACTATGGTTCGTCGAGACGGCAATGGTCTGACCATCAGTCCGCGGACCAAAAGGGGAGAACCGACGTGAAGAGCAAGCAATCGGGTCATCGGATCAGCCGAGTGCTGATAGCGCTGGCCGCGACATCGATCATCGCCGCGGCGTGCGGCAGCGACAGCAAGTCGAGCTCGACGACTGCCGCTCCAACGCCCGTAGCTACCGCACGCCGCGGCGATGATCGATGTCGCGGCCAGCGCTATCAGCACTCGGCTGATCCGATGACCCGATTGCTTGCTTCTCACGTGGTTCTCCCCTTTTGTCCGCGGACTGATGGTCAGACCATTGCCGTCTCGACGAACCATAGTCGCGACGTGGAAAGGGTCGTGACTCGGAATGTTAAAACTGTGGGAACTTGGCCAAGTCGGGCAGGCCGGAGCGCAGCGTGATCGCTTCACCGGCAGCCTGCGCTGCTGCCCACAGCGCATCTTCATCGATCGTCGTCATCCGTCCGGCCTCGACGACCATGCGCCCGTCGACGAACACGGTGTGCACGCTGCGGCCGTCGGCCGACCACACGAGTTGATTCATCACGTTGAGCAACGGGCGCCATTCGGGCCGGTCGATGTCGTGCAACACGACGTCGGCCTTCTTGCCCGGCTCGAGGGAACCGATCTCGCGGTCGAGCAACATGGTTCGTGCCCCGCCGAGCGTCGCCATCTCGTAGGCCATCTCCGCCGGGAACATCTGCGGATCGGTACGCGCGTCCTTGAACAGACCGGCGACGAGGTAGGTGGCTCGGTGCATGTCGGAGTAGTTCGACGCGTTGTTGCCGTCGGTACCGATGCTGACGTTGATGCCTGCCTGCACCATCTCCGGCATCTTGCCGACCTGGGTGATGCCGTAGCTGACCTTCAATGCGGTCGTCGGGCAATGCGCGACCGAGATGCCCGCTTTCGCCATGGCGGAGATCTCGGCGGCATCGACGTGCACGCAGTGGGTGATGGCCACATCGGGCGCGAGCACACCGAGCTCGTCGAGATGGATCATCGGGCGCTGCCCGAACTCGGCGATGAATCCCTCCGGATCGATCTTGGCAGGCGACATGTGAAAGCTCATGCCGACACCGTTCTCGGTAGCCAGTGAGCGCGCCGCCCTCCACAACGGGTCGGAGCACGTGGTGTGCCCGACCACGATCGACCACGCCCCGATGCGGTCGTTGGCCACGGACTTGAAATCGGCGAGTTGGCGTTGAAGGTGGCCGATCGCCTGATCGGTCGACTGCTGGTAGACGCCCGGCTCTGGTGGCAGGTCCCACACCCAACGGCCGACGCGACCGCGAATGCCAACCTCGACGAGGCCGTCGATCACCTCGTCGAGGAACCGGATCGTGCCCGCTTCCAGGAACGTCGTGGTGCCCGACTTGAGCATCTCGACAGCGGCCAGCTGCGCCGACAGCCGCTCCTCGGCTGCGGTGTACACGGAGTAGAGCTGGCACAACCAGACGAACACGTTCTCCTCGAACGGAGTGTCGTCGGGTACGTAACCGCGGGTCAGCGGCTCGCCGGTGATGTGAATGTGGCTGTTGACCATTCCCGGAGTCACCACGAAATGGTCACCCCCGACAACCGCGGCCAGCGGATACCGAACTTCGAGATCGGACCGCTTGCCAACAGCAACGATGCGGTCGCCTTGCACCACGACCGCCCCGTCGCGGATGATGTCGCGCGTCGCGTTCATCGTTACGACCTGCTTGCCGGCGATCAGAGTCGCGTGGT
>DATAJN010000047.1:0-3188 GCA_036262105.1 Ilumatobacteraceae bacterium | reverse complement strand
TCGACTGCGGTGGACGATGCCACCTGCTCACCCAGCCGCGCGAAGACGGGGTGTGGCTTCCCGGCGACTACGTCGCCTATCGCTGCGAGGACTGCCTCGACCGTTGGGATCTCGTACTCCCGGACGATCCCGAGCAGGGTGATGCGCCATATGAATGAGCCGGCGCTCAGGCCTCGGGTTGCAGCATTCCTATGACGTTTGCCTCGCTATCGAGGACATAGGCGACGGTGCCGACGCCAGGGATCACCATCTTGTCGAGGGCAAGAACACCACCGAGCTCGAACGCCTTGACGAGCGCCGCGTCGAGATCAGGGACCTGCATGGTGACCACCATTCCGACAACCGCTGAGCCCACCGCCGGCCGCTCCCCCATGCGTGGCAAGATCGCCCCGTCGATGCCCGGCTGATCCGTCGGCCCTGTCGATACCAGCCAGTACGGATTGTTCTCCCACTGGTTGACCGTCCAACCGAAGACTCCCGTGTAGAACGCGATCGCTCGCAGCGGGTCGTCGGCGTGAATCTCGAAATGAACTGGGCGTGGCATGACAGCAGACGATAGACCGCACGGCTGAGCCCGGTTTCAGAGGTGCCCGTCAGCACCTGCTCGTGTACGGATCCCACGCCGGTGCTGCCTGCCGCAGGTGATCGGTCACCATCCGGCGCATCTCGAGCGGGTCAAGCGACGACTCTTCGTCGACACGCATCGTCGGCGTGAGACTTCCTGGGGCCGACGCTGTCCATGAAGCCGAATTCAGCTCGCTCTCCGTGAGCCGCTCGGCCAAGGGACGCATGTCGACACGTTGCAGCGGCCGCCTGCTGCGGTACTGCACCCACGTCTCGTAACGGTCGACGAACTGGTATCGACGGCCGTGAACCATGAGCAATCGGAAGCATCGCGTCGCGTTGTTCACGGCCATGGGGTGAAGACCGTCGAACGACTCGCCGGCGAAGCGGTGACCGCGGCGCGACTGCTCACCGGACGGGATCGTGATGACCGCGAGGTCGATGTCCGCAAGCTCCTCGATCGTCACGACACCATTGGCAATCGCCTGCTCGCTGGCGCTGAGATCGGCGTCTTCGTCAGCCCAGAGGTCGCGAAAGGCCTCGTTGTCCACGAGCATCGGCACGAGGAGCGGCAGAGTTTCTTCGTACAGCACGACGCATTGCTGGTCGTACGAGCCGACGAGGCGAGGAGCCAGCGGCGAACGATCCACTTCCGTGTAAGCAGAAATCGTCATCGAAGCGCGCGCCGCGCGCCGGTCGCTGTACGTCCCGAAATCGCCCGCTGCAGCAACTTCGATCAACAAGTCCCGATTGCGGCGCGACAACTCCGGTTCGACCATGGCATGCAACCCGACGAGACCGTCCTGGTCGTAGTGGTTGTTCGTGACGACGTCGGCAGGCTGATGTTCGATCGGCTCGTCGAGGTAGTGGAACGCCATCTCGGCCGAGAGGTCGAAGTGATACCCGGATGGCTGCGGATAGCCGGGCCAATGCGTGAGCGTGAGGACGGTCCCTTCGTTCGGCGATCCATCGACGACGATGTTCGGCACAGCGGCACTGTCGGAGTACCCACCGAATCTGAAGCGCGACATGCTCGGACTGTAGAAGTTGAACCAGGCATGAAGTCAAGGACCGACTCCCATCACCTGAGTGGGTGACATTTTCGCTCAAGCGTCCATTGAACGCTTCCGATAACCGACATGCGCTGGGGCAAGCCTCCGCAGGCGTTCACGACGTGGGACTGACACCCCACAGCGGGAGGAACGCGGCTATGGAAGGCCATATCGAAGTTCAGCAGAGCAAGCGGAACGAGGGCTTCACACTCGTTGAAGTGCTGATCGTGATCGTGATCCTGGGCATCTTGGCCACCGTCACGGTGTTCGCGGTGACGGGTATCACCGACAAAGGCAAGACCGGCGCCTGCCAGACCGATGCCAAGACCATCCAGACCGCCGAAGAAGCATACAGCGCCAACAACGGCGTGTACACCGCGGCTCAGTCGGATCTCGTCGACGCCGGCCTGCTGCACGCGGTCTCGACCAAGTTCGACCTCGCCCTCACGGGCGGCAGCGGAACCGCGGCCAGCTACCAGCTCACTGGCGTGGGCGGCGGCGATTGCGCAGGCATGACCTTCTGATCGTCACGCACGAGTGAAGTTCACGGGAACAGGACCGGGCCTCTCGGGGCTCGGCCCTCTTCTTGCTGGTACCTGTTCAGCTCTTGAACAAGAACGCATACGGCAAGGCTGCGGCCTGCAGCGATACGGCCGATCTGAATTGCTGCCTGGCGATTCACCTCTTGTCAGTTCTCGACGTTTCGCACCGTTTCCCGATGGATTGCGGACTGACTGCGGACTGAAGAAAGCGGACCGCTCGAACCGGGACCTTCGTCCCTTCCGCACTCAGCTCTCGCGCGGTAACAAGCACCATGACGAACCATGGCTTGTTGAACCGGTGCGTAGGCGTGCTCACTGCGTTGATCCTCGTACTTGTTGTCGTCGAGTCGAGCAGAGCAGCGTCGACGGTGGATGCTGCCGGGACCGGTTACGTCTCGCTCTCCGCGCCGGCGCGGATACTCGACACGCGATCGGACGGGGTTACGGCCGATGGACAGTTCGCGCGGGGTGGGGAGCGGTCGCTCGGCTCGACGCTCCAGCTACTTGTGGCCGGTCGTTCGGGCCTTCCATCGGACGCTGCCGCGGTAGTTCTCAACGTCACTGTGACCGAGACCAAGGGCGCTGGCTTTGTCACCGTGTACCCGTGCGACGCCACGCAACCTACGGCTTCGAGTCTCAACTACATCACCGGTCAGACCGTGCCGAACATGGTCATCACCAAGATCGGCGCGGGCGGACTGGTCTGCATTTTCAACACTTCGCCGACTCAGTTGATCGCCGACGTGACGGGCTATTTCCCGGGTGGGGACGCCTTCACGGCGCTGCCGGCTCCTGCCCGTCTGTTGGACACTCGAGCGGGCAGCCCCACGATCGACGGTGCGTTCAGTGGTGGAGGTATCCGCCCGACAGGGAGCGTGCAGGTGCTACCGGTGACGGGCCGAGCGGGTGTGCCCTCCGGAGTGTCAACGGCCGTGCTCAACGTGACCGTGGATGGGCCGCAACTGGCCGGGTTTGTCACCGTCTACCCCTGCGATGCGCCGCTGCCAACTGCGTCGAACCTCAACTACGT
>DATAJN010000046.1:0-1809 GCA_036262105.1 Ilumatobacteraceae bacterium | reverse complement strand
CATAATGTCGAGCTACTGGCGCAACGCCGAAGCGACTGGCGACGCGATCCGAGACGGCTGGTTCCATACAGGCGACGGTGGGGTTGTCGACGATGAGGGCTACTTCGCGATCACCGACCGCAAGAAGGACGTGATCATCTCCGGCGGAGAGAACGTCAGCTCGATCGAGGTGGAGGACACGCTGTTCGCGCACCCTGCGGTGCAGGAGGTCGCGGTGATCGGAGTACCGCACGAGAAGTGGGGCGAGACGGTTAAAGCGCTGGTCGTCCCCGCCGTCGGAACAAACCCCACCGAACGCGAACTCATCGACTTCTGCAAGTCCAAGCTCGCCGGCTACAAATGCCCGACATCGGTGGAGTTCCGGACCGAACTCGCCCGAAGCGCGACGGGCAAGCTGCAGAAGTTCAAGCTGCGCGAACCGTACTGGACCGGGATGACCCGACACGTCAACTGATCATCCGAAGCGATCCGTCCACCGCCCACACGCACGTCGCGCCCGGATCCAGTCTGCGCCGGTAGGGCGGGCGGAGCACCTGTGCTCGACCTCGTCATCGGTCATCGCGATCGGCCCCTTTGGCCATCGATAGTTCTGCATCGAGATGGTATGTGCGTGCGGCGGTGCCCGCGAAGAGTGCGCGTCGCTCGTCGGGCGTGTGGCCAGCAGTGACATGCTTGAAGACGTTCCAGAGACTGGCGTACGAACAGCCACCAGCATCGACGGGGAAGTTGCTCTCGAACATGCATCGGTCGGGGCCGAACAGGTCGATCACTGTTTCGATGTATGGCCGCCACGCCGCAGCCATCTGCTCGACGGTCGGTGCTGGATCGGCGAGGTAGGACGGGCGTTGCAGCCCGACCGCGAAGCCTCCGATCTTGGCGATCACGTTGGGGCAGGCGGCCAGCTCAACCATGCTCGCCCGCCACAATGAGAACCGATCGTTGACCCGCATGGCGTAGGACCCCAAACCCAACGGGTGCCCCACATGATTCAACACGATCGTCGTCTGCGGAAACGCTCGGGCGAGATCGATCACGTCGGGTAGCTGAGGTTCGAAGACCAACGCGTCGAACGTCAGCCCGAGCGGTGCCAGATGCCCGTAGCCAGCCCGGAACGTGTCGTCGAGCAAGAGCCCGGACGGCGTGCGGCTGCCGGGGATCGTTACGGACGGATCCGAGTCCCACGAAGCACCGTGACGGATGCCTCGTAGTCGACCCTCGCCAGCAACCCGGTGGGCCTCGAGCACGTCGACCACCCGGTCGCCGAGCGTCAGGTCCGCATGCGCGACGATCCCGGCGCACACACCGTCGAGGCCGCGATCGGCAGCAAGCGCAGCAATACCGACGACGTACTCGGTCTCGCCCACCGGGTGGAGCTCGGTCGGTCCGTCTTGTCTGTACGCGGTGTGCGTCTCGATGTAGACGGTGGCGATCACGTTGTGCCCGGTGCCGATGTCGGCTGCGAGCTCGTCGATGCCGTAGAGCGGATGACGCCGCATGTTGTCGAAGAACGGGTGCAACCCGGCCGGCAACCGGTCGACGATCTCCCGGTAATCCCAGAGATGGTGGTGCGGATCGATGATCGGCAACTCGGGATCGATGACCTCCTCCATACTCGTACTCCAGAAAGCAGGCGTGTCCCGTGATCCTTGCATCTCGGAGCCTGCCTCCTCCCCGACGACGATCGCATCGAGATGCGATCAATGGTCGCGAATGCCCGCGGCTACCCGATACCCCGCTCGGGTCACCGCCTCGCCGCTGCCCCTCGCTCTCGATCGAGGCGATCGGTGACCTGAACGAGCTCATCTCTCG
>DATAJN010000045.1:0-2694 GCA_036262105.1 Ilumatobacteraceae bacterium | reverse complement strand
CCCGGTCGACTTCAGCTTGCCCTGCATGAACGCGACGGTCGGGTCCACACCCGCGTCGGCAGCGGCCATGGTGACGACGACGTCGGCCACATCGGGCCCCTCGACAGCTTCGTCGTTCTTGCCGAACGCGATGCGGTATTGCACGCTCACGGCGAAACCGATGTGCGGATGCCGGCGAACATATCGGTTTCCACTTCTCCGGGAGGCGGCATTCCCACCAGGGAACGGGCGAGGATCCAGTCTTCCCACGGGTACACGTCCGCTAGCTCCTCGTCGGTGAGGCCGAACCACCACGGCTCGGTGGGGTCGACCTGCGTGGCATGCGCACGCAACGCCCCACTGCGGGCCCACAGGAAGTTGCCGATGTCGAGCCGCGTGGTGATGCGATGATCGTGGCCGGGACGAGCCAGCCAGTCTTGGTCGAACGGCGACTCGCCACGCAACTCGATCATCGCTTCGTGGATGGCCGTCAGTCGAGCCTTCGCCCACACCGAGTAATACAGCTTCTGTGGCTGATAGGGCTCGCCGAACTCGGGATACCACGCCGGATCACCAGCACGCTCCCACGCCAACACGGAGATGTCGTGAACCTTGACGTGGTCGGGATGCGGGTAGCCACTTTGATCGTCGCCGTACGTGACGAGCACGTCGGCGCGCTGGGCGCGGATGACGCCTACCAGCTTTCCCACGGCCTCGTCGATCGGTGCCTGGTAGAACGACTCGGGGTGCTCGTTCGGATCCGTGTCGACCATGCCGGAGTCGCGGTAGCCCAACATCACCACCTCGTCGAAGCCGATGATCTCGGCAGACCTGGCGAGCTCGTCGGGCCGCAGTTCGGCGAGGCGTTGCTTCTCCTCCTCGACCGTCAGACCATGAAAGGGCTGCCCGGGTTCACGCAGCGCAGGGTTCTGGAGATCGCCCTCTTCACCACCGGTACAACACACCAACACGGTGTGCACACCTTGGGCTTTGTACATCGCCATCGTGGGCGCGCCCTTCGAGGCCTCGTCGTCGGGGTGCGCATGAACTGTCAGCAGACAAAGCCGTTCCTTCACGGAGCTGAACGCTATCGAGTGCAGTCGCCGCGTAGGCTCCACCACCGTGCGCCGACTCGTTGCAATGCCCCTCGCGCTGGTTGCACTAGCTGTGGTCGGTGCCGGTTGCCGCCACGACGGCCGCGAGATGCGCCCTGCCCTGCCCAGCCAGAACGGCAGCGTCAGTACGTCAGCGGCGCCCACTGTTCCCCCGATCCCCACCGATCAGGGCGACTCCTTCGGCACCGTCGCTACCGATCGGGCCTCGACCACCACCCCGACGATTCCGACGACGACCACCATCAGCCCCAGCACAACTTCGGTGGTGGCGCTGGTGCTCACTGCGCCCTGGCGCGAGGGCGCGACGATCGATCCGAGGTACACCTGCAAGGGCGCGAACGTGGCCCCGGCCCTGAGCTGGACGGCTGCACCGGAAGGCACACAGGAGATCGCGATCACGATGATCGACCAGGATGCGTCGTTCGACCACTGGACGATGGCCGGGATCGCTCCCGACGTCACCAGCCTCGCCGAGAACGTTGCTCCTGTGGGCGCCGTCGCCGCGCTCAACGGTTCCGGAACCGCCGCCTACACAGGCCCGTGCCCGCCCGCCGGCACCACGCACACGTACGTCATCGCGGTGCACTACCTCAACCGTGCCCTGCAGTTGACCAGCGGCGGTTCCGCCGCCGACATGCGCACCGCCATCGACGCCGCAACCATCACCACCGCCCAAGTCACCGGCACCTTCGCCTCCACCTGAGTTCGGCAGATCCGTGTCGACGCGCTCCTGGTCGGTGCTCCAAGATCTGGGTGCCAGTCTGTGCATAGAGGACCGATGCCGGGCGTTGGCACCCAGAAGCTCGCGCTCGCCCTAGTGGAGCGGTTTGACCACCGTCGCGCTGAAGGGCGCGGCCAACAGCTCGAACATAGGCGCAAACGCGCCCATGGCCTCGCTGTGCGCCATCGCATCTCGCGCCTCCGCTGACTCCCAATCGGCGATCTCGACCACCTTGTCTGGGTCGTCGACCACCACGTAGAGCGTGGTGGCCAGGCAGCCGGCCTCGCGCATGCTCGACATATGCTGCGCTACCAAGCTCTCGACCAGACTCACGAACTCGTCGCGCCGGCCCGGCTGAACTGTGAACTCGACGATCGACTTGATTGCCACTCCGATCCTTCCCTCGCCGTGCCCGTGACGGGTGGCGTAACCGGGCCACGTGTGCAGACCTCGGACACGCATATTGACCTCATGGCGAGCGCCTTGGCAACCGAAGACCGTCGGGGATGTCCGCATCGAAAGTGCGCACGAGCGGCGCGTCAGGAGCTGACGGCGACCTCGTCGAGGTAGGCGGCGTACTTCTCCAGTGCCGCGGCACGACGTGTGGGGATGTGTTCCATCGGTGGATCGGAAGGCCGATAACCCTTGAGGATCTGGCGGGCAACGGTGACCTTGTGCACCTCGTCGGGTCCGTCGTAGATCCGCGCGGCTCGCGCGGCGCGGTACATCGACTCGAGCGGAAGATCGGTGGTGTATCCCAGCGAACCGTGGATCTGGATAGCCCGATCGATGACGTTGTACATCACCTTGGCGCCCCAGAACTTGATCACGCCGATCTCGACGCGAGCGTCGCTGTAGTGCTTGCCCGCGGCGTGCAAC
>DATAJN010000044.1:0-9358 GCA_036262105.1 Ilumatobacteraceae bacterium | reverse complement strand
GAGCAGGGCCACATCCCCGCGTGAGCGGGATGGCACCGTGGGGCTTCCTCCCCGGTTGCCGGATGCCGACCTCGAAAGGGCGACAATCACTCGTGATGCGAACCGTCCGGCATTGTAGCGAGAACACCGTTGCCAGAGATGGTCGAATTCGACGACCATTGACTCCCCTCTCAGACTGACTGAGCCGCTGATCAGTACGGCTGACTCGTCAGCAAGTAGACGTTGCAGCTTGCACCCGCCATGCTGGTGCGAATGGGTGTCTGCTATCTCACTCCAAAGGCGCGTCCCGCCGCGGCCGCGTCCGCCTCCAACAAGGGCTACGGCAGCTTTGCCAGCGAGCCGATCGCTGCCGGCGAGATCGTCGCCGCGTTCGGTGGGCGGTGCGTGACGCGTCACGAGTTCGACCTGTTGCCCACCAGCCAACAGATCCGCAGCGTGCAGATCGACGAGAACCTGTACATGGCCGGCGCACCCGAGCCGGAGCCGGCTGACTTCATCAACCACTCCTGCGATCCGAACTGCGGTCTCAGCGGCAACGTCGTGCTCGTTGCGCTGCGCGACATCGCCATTGGCGAGGAACTCGCCTACGACTACGCCACCACCGACGGCAGCGACTACGACGAGTTCGAGTGCGAGTGCGGAACCCCGGCGTGCCGCGGCAAGGTTTCCGGCCACGACTGGATGCTGCCCGAGTTGCAGCTGCGATACCGGGGCTCGTTCAGCCCGTACCTTGCCAAGCGCATCGCCGGCCTGGTCAACGTCGGCGCCGAGCGCCGCGCCTTCTCCCTGTAGTTCGACCGGCGTTCGAAGCCTCCGGACGCGATCCGGAGCAGTACCCTCCGGTCATGCGAGTGCTGATCGTGGGTGCAGGCGGAGTCGGCTCCGCGCTCGCCACGATCTGCGCCCGGCGTGACCCCTTCGAGCAGATCATCGTCGCCGACGTCGATCCCGCCAGGTCGGCACGAGCTGCGGCAAAGGCCGGCCCGGAACGAGTCAGCAGCACCCGGGTCGATGCTTCCTCACGCCTCGATGTGATCGAGCTGGCGGCAACCGCGGGGGCCGACGTGATCGTCAATGCCTGCGATCCGCGGTTCAACCCGTCGATCTTCGAGGCCGCTTTCGATGCCGGCCGCCACTACCTCGACATGGCCATGCACCTCTCATCGCCCCATCCCACTGATCCTCATCATCAACTCGGCATCAGCCTGGGTGCGGCTCAGTTCTCGGCGAGTGACGCATGGGCCGAGCGCGGACTGCTGGCGCTCGTCGGGATGGGAGTCGAGCCCGGCTTCTCCGACGTAGCGGCCAGGTACGCAGCCGACCACCTGTTCTCGACGATTCACGAGATCGGTGTGCGCGACGGAAACGATCTGGTGATCGAAGGCTTCGCATTCGCCCCGACGTTCAGCATCTGGACGACGATCGAGGAATGTCTCAACCCTCCGATCATCTATGAACGTGATCGGGGTTGGTTCACCACCGAGCCGTTCTCCGAACCCGAGCAGTTCACCTTCCCCGAAGGAATCGGCGAACTGAGGTGCGTGAACGTCGAGCACGAAGAAGTTCTGCTGATGCCGCGGTGGATCGACGTCGACCGGGTCACGTTCAAGTACGGGCTCGGTGACGAGTTCCTCGAGGTCCTGTCCACGTTGCACAAGCTCGGGCTCGACTCGACAAAGCCCGTCACAGTGCGCGGAGTCGAGATGTCGCCCCGCGATCTCGTCGCCGCGGTCCTTCCGAATCCCGCAGAACTCGGGCAACGCATGCGCGGTCGAACCTGCGCCGGCACCTTGGTGACGGGCGTTGGCGTCGACGGCGAGCCACGGTGCACCTACTTGTACCAGATCGTCGACAACGAATGGACGATGCGCGAGTTCGGGCACCAGGCCGTGGTGTGGCAGACGGCGGTGCATCCGGCCATCGCATTGGAACTGCTGGCGACGGGTGAGTGGAAAGGCGAAGGAGTGAAGGGGCCCGAAGCGTTCACTGCCGATCCGTTCCTGCCGCTGCTCACCGAACACGGCGCCCCCTGGTCGATGGAGGAACGGGCGCCATCCGCCGATTGAGGAAGGCCGACGCGGAGCAACTGCTCGCCGACTACGACACCGATCCGGTGGCCGCCCTCTCACGTGCGCTGCGAATCGTCCTCGACCTGCCAGGTGCCGACTGGGTGACCTTGATCGCCGCAGCCCCGATCGACGCGGCCCGACGACGACTCGTGTTCGACTCCGATCAAACCACCCTCGACGGACTCGCCCAGGAGCTCAACGAGCGCCGCGGCTTCGATCCACCACAGGCTTGAGGATCACGGCGGTTCCTGTGGAGTGTTTCGAGGCCCCCGGGTCGGCGTGAAACACTCCACATGGGGGTTGGCTCAGCCGGCGACGATGCCGATCACCGGTTGGGCCAGCGTGAGCCGGCGATCAAACCCTGGCTCGGTCGGCAGGAAGCCGTTGCGATCGGGCCACAGCAACTGCACGAGCTCGAACGGGGCTCCACGGTGCCATGCAACCCCGGTGGTGAACAGCGCACCCCATTCGCCGAGATCGACCGGTGCAAAGATGCAACGCAGATCGTTGTCGAACAGTCCGGTGAGCTCGACGCCCATCGGTATCTCGGTCCCGCCACGCAGGAGGTCGGCGACCAGATCGAACAGACCGCGCGCCGCTGCCGGTTGGAGACCGAACAGCACGACCTCGGGGAAGTCGAACGCCTGTGGGAAGCCGATCGTGTACACATAGCCGGCAATCGGCGGATCGGTGTCGGGTTGCGCGGCGACGGGCTCGATCGCCCAGCCGTTCTCCTCCACCATCCACTCGATCTTCTCGGCATGAGGGATGTGGAAGTCGGGAAGATCGGTCACAGCAGTGACGCACTGTCGAGATCGAGAACGTGCTGCAGATGCCGAGTGGCCATCGCCGCGAACATCGCCTCGCTGCGATGGTTGGAACCGACGATCTGCGAGGCGATCACCGCCATCACCACTCCCGCGTACGCGTCACGGCGGTACTGCTGCCACAGCGCACCTGAGTCGACGGCAACCCCGTACTCGGTGAGCGCCTGACCGTACTCGTCGACCAACTCGCGTTCGATCTGCCGACGCAGCTCGGGCATCACACCGGCACCCAGGAAGTAGCTCACATCGCTGATCCCCAGACCATGGCCGGGCGTCTGCCAGTCGACCGCGGCAATGGCGGCGCCGCCCTCGACACTGGCGAACATCAGGTTGTCGAGTCGGTAGTCGCCATGCGTGACGGTGCTCGCCGGATCGCGACCGTCGACCCAGCCGGCAATCTGCTGACCGAACCTCTGCACGACGTCCGCAGCGTCGGGTGACAGGTAGCCCTTGTAGATCGTCATGAACGACGGCATGAACATCGCCCACAGCATCGCCAGCTGCTCGGAATCACCCGGTGTGCGCCGGCCGAGCCACTCGACATCGGCAAGTGCCGAATCACCCCATCGTGGGCCGTGCAACTTGGCCAGCTCGAGCACGGCCGTGCGAGCGCGACCGCGATCACACCCGCTGACCTGGTTGCCCTGCTCGGAAGGCGCCAAGTCCTCCATGAGCAGAACGAAATCGCCGGTGTCGCGGCTCCATTCGGCGTGGTAGCAGTGCGGCACGCGTATGTCGACAGTCGGTGCGATCTCCAGGTAGAAGCACACTTCGCGCTCGTAGTTGCGCAGCGCGATCCCGGTCGCCCGGCTGATGGGATCGGGCGATGGCAGCTTGGCGATCAGCGATCTGGGCACCGAACCGTCGCTGTCGAGCGCGAGGCGGATGTTCATCCCCACCAGGCCGTCTCCGATGCGGCAGGTACCGGCAACGCGCACGTTCGTATTCAGCACCGAGCTCAACCACGAATCGGTGAGCGCCTCCGGTGTCATCGGTGCGAAAGGTAGCCTGCGACGCTGATGCCGACCGATCCCGCCGAATCGACGAATCGGCGCAGATCGACCTACGGCTTCCTGATCAGGCCGAAGTGGATCGCCTTCCACCTACTCGTCATCACGCTGGTCGTGGTGATGATCAACCTTGCCTTCTGGCAACTTCGCCGCCTCGACGAACGCCGCAAGTTCAACGCCGAGGTTCGGGCCAACGCCGAGCAGCCGATCGTCTCGTACGACGGCATCAAGTCGAAGCTCTCCGACGTCTCGTCGTTCGAGTGGCGGCCCGTTCGCGTGAGTGGGACGTACCTGACGGACCACCAGTTCCTGGTGGTCAACCGATCGCAGAACGGCGACACCGGCCGCAACGTCGTCGATGCGCTGCAAATCGACGACGGCTCATTGCTGTTCATCAATCGCGGCTTCGTCGCGACCAGTGACGACGTACCACCGATTCCCTCGGGCCCGGTCACCATCGTCGGCAGGTTGCGGGCCAGTGAACATCGCACGACGGGCCAGCCCGCCGACGAGAACATCGCCGGACTGACGGAGATCCATCGCCTCGACGTGGGTCTGCTCGCCAAACAGTTCGACGACGCTGTTCAACCGATGTACGTGGAGCAAGTCGAATCAACGCCGGCCGATGCCAAGTCGCTCGAGCCGATCGTGGCACCCGATACGAGCGACGAGGGTCCGCATCTGTCGTACACGATCCAATGGTTCATCTTCAGCGCGTGCACGCTCGCCGGTTGGTACTTGGCCGTGCGCCGATCGGTGGCGACGCGCAGTGGCAAGCCTGCCAAGAAGAGGCGAAACGCATACGTTCCGATGGCTGACGAATCAGTGGAGTGATCGCGGCGTGCCGGCTTCCAACTCCGCCATGCGCTTGAACTGCTCGACGACGTTCAGCGACGTGTAACCCGGATCGAGATGGCGGTACACCGTGTCGACGTTGACGGCGATGCGGCCGAACTCGCCCAGTGATCCGAAATCGGGACGGGCACGGATCTCCGCAGCGATCTCGCGCGTCGCCTCCCAAGCGTCGATTCCCGCGGCGTGCCGCTGGCCCGCCGCCTGGTCGACGAACGAGAGGTAGTCGCGAACGGAGGCGACTCCGGCCTTGTTCGTGACGGGACCATGACCGGGAACCACGACGTCGACATCCATGCCGAGCATCAAGTCGCACGCGGCTACCCAGTTGCTCAACGGACCCGCCCACACGATCGGAGTACCACCGATGAACAAGATGTCGCCGGTGTAGATCGTCTTCGCGTCGGGCACGTGGGCGAGGGTGTCTCCCTGGGTGTGCGCCGGCCCGACCTCGATCAACTCGACGGTCCGGCCCCCGATCTCCAACTCGATGCGCCCGTCGAAGGTGCGATCAGGCAGTCGCAGTTCGATCCCCTCGAAGTCGAACTCACCGAAGAAGCTGCGGAACATGTCGCCCACCTCGCCGGGCGCGCTGTTCAAGCCAGCGAGCAGCGACGGTGGAACCTCCTTCATCTCACGAGAAGTTGCCGAAGTGGCGATGATCTCGGCGTCACCGACCAAGACGTTGCCGAAGCAGTGATCGCCGTTGGCGTGCGTGTTGACCACCTGGGCGATCGGCGCAGCGAGCGTGACGGCTGCCATCGAGTCGAGCATGCGTTGGGTCAGTCGTAGGTCGAACAACGTGTCGACGAGCAGCGACGCGCCGTCACCGATGACGAGTCCGGCATTGCTCCACCCCCAGCTGCCGTTGGGCTGGAGGTAGGCATGACAGCCGTCGGCGACCTCTTGCAGGCCCGGCGCGTAGTTGTCTGGCATGGACCTGTCATACCACGGTTTACAGTGCGTTCGTGCGCCAACTGAGCGGTGTCGATGCCAGCTTCTTGAACATGGAGACGGCCAGCACCTTTGGGCACGTCGCATCGCTGAACATCTACGACCCGACCGATGCGCCGGGCGGTGCCGGGCTGGAGGCGACGAAGCAGACCATCCTCGAACGCATCGACCTCCTTGCGCCGTTTCGTCGACGCTTGGTCGAAGTCCCGTTGGGTCTCGACCTGCCGTACTGGATCGAAGACCCCGACTTCGACATCGACTTCCACGTGCGGCACCACGCCGTACCGCCCCCCGGCACAGCGCAACAACTGGCCGAGGCGATCAGCCGGATCGTCGCCCGTCCACTCGACCGGGCTCGACCGTTGTGGGAGCTGTACGTGATCGAGGGCGTCGACAACGGACGCTTGATCGCCCAACTCACCAAGGTGCACCACGCGGCCATCGATGGCGCCTCAGGGGCCGCGATGCTGGCAGCGATGCTCGACCTCGACCCGGCATATCGACCAGTCATCGGCCCCGCACAGCGGGAACCCGAAACCGTGCCCAGCGACGAGCAGTTGCTGCGCATGACCGTCCGCGAGTTCTTTCGAAGGCCGGAGAAGATGGTCCGCCTCGGCGTGCGTACGACACGCGAGCTGGCGACTGCTTCACGCTCGGGCGGCCTGCGCGCCCTCGCCGACCTGATTGCCCAGCCGATGCCGGGAGCACTCGGCGGGATGATGCGCCGGCGGCTGCGCGCTCAGTACGGGGAGGAGATTGACCGGCCTCCGGCGCTTCCACCCACAATCGCGCCGCGCACGCCCTGGAACCAGGCGATCACGCCACACCGCCGGTTTGCCTACACGACGATTCCGCTCGACGACGCAAAGAAGGTTCGCCGAGCATTTGGTTGCACGTTCAACGACGTCGTCATGGCCGTGTGCTCGGGCGCTTTGCGCGCCTACCTGCTCCACCACGACCGCCTGCCCAAGGAGAGCTTGATCGCGATGGTGCCGGTCAGCGTGCGCAGTGGCGATGAGACTGAGACCTACCAGAACCGGGTGTCCGCATTGCTCGCCGATCTGGCGACGAACGAACGCGACCCGGTAAAACGGCTGCGACGCGTGCAGCGGAGCATGGCCATCGCGAAAGAGAACCACGCCGCGATCCCAGCCGAAACGCTGATGGACTTCACCCAGTTCGCTCCGCCGGCGATCGCCGCTCGAGCGATGCGCATGGCCAGCCGGTTGCGGATCGCCGATCGGATGAACCCGCCGTTCAATCTGGTGATCTCCAACGTGCCCGGCCCGAACGTGCCTCTCTACATGGCCGGCGCCGAGTTGAAGCACTTCTACCCGGTGTCGGCGCTTTTTGATGGACAAGGCCTGAACATGATAGTGCATAGCTACAACGGCAACCTCGACTTCGGGTTCATCGCCTGCCGCGAGCTCGTCCCCGATGTGTGGCTGCTCGCCGACTTGCTGCAGACCGCGATGAACGACCTTCTCGCCGCAGTCAAACCCGCAGCAGCGGGGAAGAAGAGCCGCTAGCTCCGCCAGCTGGAATCAGGTGACCTTGAAGCTGCGGTTGACAGCGGGCGCCGCGGCCCAGAACCCGTCACCGAATTGATTGGCCCGCACAGTGCACATGCCCGCTGCAACGAGTGTGATCTCGCTGCCGTTCGGTCCACCGGCGATGCAGACGCTCGACGTCGTGGTGGTGAACTGCACCACCAGCCCGCTCGATGCTGTCGCTGCGACGATCACCGGAGACTGCGCGATCTTCTGGTTCGTGAGCGCGGCGAAGGTGATGGTTTGAGCGACTTTGGTGACGGTGAAGCTCCGGCTGACACTGTTGGCGGCCTTGTAGATCCCGTTGCCGGGCTGGTCGGCCCGGACGGTGCAGGTTCCCGCAGCGACGAGCGTGATCGTCGCGCCGTTGACGCCCCCTGGAGTGCACACTGCCGGCGTCGTCGTCGTGAACGTGACCGTCAGGCCGCTGGAGGAAGTTGCAGCCGCAGTGACCGGCGATTCTGCCAACGTCTTCTTCGAGATCGTCGCGAAGGTGATCGCGTTCGCCAGCTTCGACACGCTGAAGTTGCGGCTCACCGACGCTGCGGCGGCGTACACGGTGTTACCCGCCTGATCAGCGCGAACGGTGCACGTGCCGGCGTCGATGAGCACGATCGACGTGCCGTTCGTGCCAGTCTGGATGCACACAGCAGGGGTGGTCGTCGTGAACGTGACCGCGAGCCCCGACGATGATGTCGCCGCGACCGTGACCGGTGAGGCGTCGATCGTCTTCGCCGTCAGGGCCGGGAAGGTGATCGTTTGGGTGACTCTGGAGACCGCGAAGCTGCGCACAACGGTGGGGGCGGGGGCCCAGGTGGCGTTTCCGGCTTGGTCGGCGTTGACCGAGCACGTGCCGGGGCCGAGGAGGATGATCGACGAGCCGTTCGTGCCGCTCGTCGCACACACGCCGGACGAGGTAGTCGAGAAGACGACTGCAAGACCGGACGTGGCAGTTGCAGACACTGCCACCGGCGACTGGTTCATCTTCTTCGCGCCCGGAGCCGTGAACTTGACGGTCTGGGACTTCCGGACATCAAGACTTGCCGTGGCGGTGAGCGTGCCCACTGTTGCGGTCACGACCCTGATTCCCACCGTGGACGCGGAGCATGTGTTGGCGGCGCAACTGCCGGTCGGGTTGATGGTGAATGTCGCTGCTCCGGTTTGATCACCGAGATCCTGGCCGGTTGCGTCGAACCCTTCAACGGTGAACGCTTGCGCGGTTCCCGTTCCGACGACTGCGGTGGCCGGGGTGACTTCGATACGGGTGAGGGCGGGCGTGTCGACCGCAAACGTCGCGGTTACTGCTCTGGCCGAATCCATCGTCATCGTGCAGGAGTCACCGCTGCACGATGCTGCATCGGTGCCGGACCAGCCGACGAAATGTGATCCGGCCTGGGGATAGGCGACGAGCGTGACCGTCGCATCAGCATCGATTTCCGCGACACAGTCCTTGGCGCAACCGGGGCCATCGGATCGCCGAGTGACCGAACCGTTGCCGCTTCCCGACTTCGTGACTCGAAGTGTGAAGACGGACGCTGGTGCAGCAGCGTTTCCGAAGGTTGGGAGCAGCGGGTCGCGAGGGCTGATGTCGTAGTCGTTCAGGGTGGACCAATCCGAGTCCCACGCCCACGCCAGAAAGCCGACAACGCCTTCGGCGAATTGTGTGTCTCGCTTCGCGGCAAATGCATCAGCTCGGTCTTGCAGGCTCCCACCGACCCGGCTGGGATCGATTCCGGCTTCGCCGATGAACACCGGCTTGCCGAGCAAGTTGCACTGTTCGATTCGTTTGGCGAGGCCGTTGTCCTGGTCTCCTGGCATCGGTGTCGCCGGTGAGCCGTAATCGTGGTACTCGCAAAGGTCGATGGTGGCGACGTCATGGACGTCGGAGTACTCAGCGTTTGCGGCGCCGCATTGTCCGCTGCCGAGGGTGCCCAGACTGACGAGGTGGTTCGGGTCGGTCGCCTTGATCAGCCCGGAGACGTCTGCGGCGAAGCTCCGCAGAACCGCTGTCGCGCCATCCGGGCACGACTCCACGCCGTTGCTGTCGCGGTGGATGATCTCCGCTTCGTTCATCAACTGCCACGCCAATACCGTCG
>DATAJN010000043.1:0-6933 GCA_036262105.1 Ilumatobacteraceae bacterium | reverse complement strand
GAACGATGCCGAGCGGATGAACCGCATGATCCTTGACGGCTTCTACCCGCTGCAGTGCACCTACACCGATGTCGCCGGTGAATCACCGACGATGATCGCCTCGATCCGAGAGGCATTGGCCGGAGCAACTGTGCAGCCGCGGAACACTACGTAGCGTTCCGCGGCTACACGGTTCGTCAGGGTGCCGTCGCCGCGCGGGTGTCAGCGCCTTTTGATGGCGGGGTGGGGGAGCGGCGTCCACTTGGGGCGCTCGAGCAGCTCGACCATCTGGTCGTAGGCCTCCTTGCCGACCATCTCGATGATCTCGTCTTGGAGATACTTGTACGCGGGAACGCCGCCAATGAAGGCGTCGCCGCTCTCGGTGCACCACCAGTGGAAGTCGGTACCGCCGTCACCCCAGTCGCGCCGTTTCCACTCGCGCAACGTCGACGTGACGTAGCCGTTGTCGTCGGTGTGATGTTCGAGCCTCAGCGGCAACTGCCAGCAGACGTCGGGCTTCCAGGCGATGTAGCGCTCGCCGGCTTCGACCGCGGCAATGTGCAAGGCACAGCCGGCGCCGCCGGGGAAGTCGGGCTCGTTGTGGAAGATGCACGCATCGTTGACGACGCGCGTCTTGGTGGCTCCGTCCTCGGTCTCCAACACACCTTTCTTGTGGCCCTTCTTGTAGTTCTGCCAGTGCCGTGGCTCGAGTCGGGTCAAGGCGTTCAGCACGGTTTGAACATCGTCGTCGTCGATGAAGTGGGCGCCATGGCTGCAGCATCCCTGGGCGAGGTCGGTGGCGTCGACATCGAGCACGCCCTTGCATCCGGCGCCGTAGATGCAACTCCAGTTGGACCGCAGGAACGTGGCGTCGAAGACCCACGTGCGTCGATCGTGGCGGTCTTCGAAGCTGATCCACTCGTGAAGGTCCAGGGGCGCGTCAGAATGCTTGGGCACGCGCTGAAACTACCTCGGTAGGCTGGCAACTCCATGGCTACACCACCACAGACCGCCGACCAACTGCGCGATGCCTTCTTGGACTTCTTCGCGGCACGAGCTCACGCGGTGGTGCCTTCGGCAAGTCTGATCCCCCACGATCCGACGGTTTTGTTCACGGTCGCCGGCATGGTTCCGTTCAAACCGTTCTTCGTCGGTGACGAGGTGCCGCCCTACAAGCGCGCCGTCAGCAGTCAGAAGTGCGCCCGCGCCGGAGGCAAGCACAACGATCTCGACGACGTGGGCCGAACGAAGCGTCACCTCGTGTTCTTCGAGATGCTCGGCAACTTCAGCTTCGGCGACTACTTCAAGAGCGAGATCATTCCGTGGAGCTGGGAGATGACGACCGAGTTGTTCGGCCTCGACGGCGACCGTCTGTGGATCACCGTGCACGAGAGTGACGACGAGGCCGAGGCCATCTGGCACGAGCAGGTCGGCGTGCCGATGGAGCGCATCCAGCGGTTGGGCGACAAGGACAACTTCTGGCAGATGGGCGACACTGGGCCTTGCGGGCCATGCAGCGAGATCCACATCGACCGTGGGCCGTCGTTCGGCCCCGACGGCGGCCCTCTCGGCGATCCCCATGGCGACCGCTACATGGAGTTCTGGAACCTCGTGTTCATGCAGTACAACCAGGCCAACGACGGCAGCCGCACGCTGCTGCCGAAGCCCTCGATCGATACCGGGCTGGGGCTCGAACGCATGCTGTGCTTGTTGCAGGGCGTCGATGCCGTCTGGGAGACCGACCTGATGCTGCCGCTCATCGATCAGGCCTGCAGTCTCACCGGCAAGACGTACACGGCGGGCGACTACGACGATCGCGATGCGTTCGCCATGCGCGTGCTCGCCGAACACTCCCGCAGCAGCACCATGCTCGTCAGCGACGGTGTCTTCCCGTCCAACGAAGGTCGCGGCTACGTGTTGCGACGCATCATCCGGCGCGCTGTGCGCTACGCCTACTTGCTGGGCACCGAGAAGCTGGTGATGCCCTCACTCGTCGAGACCGCTGTCGACGTGATGGGCAGTGCCTACCCCGATGTGGTCAAGAACCGCGACTTCATCGTTGGCGTTCTGACGCGCGAGGAAGAGCGGTTCCGTCAGACGTTGAAGCACGGCCTCTCGATCCTCGAAGACGAGTTGAGCGGTGATCGTGCAGAGCTGCCAGGTTCCACGGCGTTCCTCCTCCACGACACCTACGGGTTTCCGCTCGAGTTGACGGAAGAGATCGCCGGCGAGCGAAACGTCACCATCGACACCGCCGGCTTCGAAACCGAGATGCGTGCCCAGCGCCAGCGGGCCAAGGCGGCGCGCAAGGGCGCGGCGACCGACGACGACCGCCTCGACGCGTACCGCGAGATCGTCGAGCAGTTCGGCGTCACGGAGTTTCTCGGCTACACCGACGACACCACCGAGTCGCGTCTGCTGGCCATCGTGCCAAACGACGACGGGACAGTCGAACTGTTCCTCGATCGCACGCCGTTCTACGCCGAGAGCGGCGGTCAGGTCGGCGACACCGGCACCGTGCGCGCCGAGACCGGTGAGGCAGAGGTGCTCGACACCACGTTCGCCCTGCCCGGCCTGCGCCGTCACACGGCGAAGATCACTTCCGGAACGCTGCAAGCGGGGGTTGCCGTCGAGGCCACCATCGACGTGGCCCGTCGCGCCGCCATCCGCCGAAACCACACGGGCACGCACGTCCTGCACTATGCGCTGCGCAAGGTGCTGGGCGAGCACGTCAAGCAGGCCGGCTCGCTCGTCGCACCCGACAGGCTGCGCTTCGACTTCAGCCACTACGACGCAGTGACCGATGCCGAGATCGCCGAGATCGAGCGAATCGCCAACGAGGAGACGTTGGCGAATGCGCCGGCGCGAGCATTCGAGACGACCAAGGACGAAGCGTCAGCGCTCGGTGCGATCGCGTTCTTCGGCGACAAGTACGGCGACATCGTGAGGGTGCTCGAGGTTGGCAACTCCATCGAGTTGTGCGGGGGCACGCACGTGCGCGCCGCCGGCGACATCGGCCTGATCAAGATCATCAGTGAGTCGTCGATCGGCTCCAACCTGCGCCGCATCGAGGCGGTCACGGGTGCGAACTCCGTTCGCCTGCTCCAGCGCGACGAGAAGCTCGTCTCCGACGCGGCGCGGCTGGTGGGCTCGAGCGCCGACGATCTTCTGAACGGGCTCCACCGTCGACTCGACGAGATCAAATCGCTGCAGGACGAGATCAAGGTGCTGCGTGGACAATTGGCCAGCGGTCGCGCCGAGGAGCTGGCTGGCGCGGCGACCGCCGGCGTCGTGGTCACCAGGGTCGATGGCATCAGTCCCGGCGACTTGCGCGAGCTGGCCATCGCCGTTCGTCAACAGGCAGGCGTGCACACCGTTGTGCTGGGCGGGGTCACCGACACCGGCGGCGTATCGCTGGTGGCCGCGGTCACCACCGAGTCCGGCCAGGTTGCGGGCGACCTCATCAAGGACGCGGCGAAGGCCGTCGGTGGCGGCGGAGGGGGAAAGGGCGACATCGCCACCGCTGGTGGAAAGAATCCCGAAGGTCTCGACGAGGCTCTGCGGATCGCTGCGGAGGCGGCCAACCGGTGAGTGCCGCGGGCGGCCGCGCTCTGGGTCTCGACCTCGGGTCGAAACGGATCGGAGTTGCGGTCGCCGACCGAACCGGCACCATCGCATCTCCTCTTCATGTCTTGCAGCGGAGTGGCAGCGTGAAGCGCGACCATCTGGCGATCGCCGAGTTGGTGATCGAGGAGGAAGCCGACATCGTCGTGGTCGGCCTGCCGTTGAACATGAACGGGTCCTCGGGCCCGGCCGCCAGGGCTGCCATCGACGAGGCTGCGGCGCTGGCTACCGTTGTGAGCGTGCCGGTGGTGACCTTCGACGAGCGACGCACGACGGTTACCGCAGATCAGGCGATGATCGAGGCCAACATGCGCGCCCAGGCTCGTCGCCGCATCGTCGACAAGATCGCCGCAGCGGTGATGTTGCAGAACTGGCTCGATGCAGGTGGGCCGAGATGAGTCGCCACAGCTCCGTTCGACCCGATGTCGTGCTCGACGACCACGACTGGCAGCACGATCCGTGGGACGACCCCGACGCCACGGACGCTCTGGTCATCGAGCGCACTCGCCGCTCACATCGATCGGTGAAGTACCTCGTGTACTTCGCAGGGCTCGTGGCGATCGCCGGGCTCCTCGTTGGCGGCGGCGTCGGGCTGTGGTATCTGCGCCAGGTCAATCCTTCCGGTGACCCCGGACCGGTCGAGGTGTTCAAGGTCTTGCCGACCGATTCGATCGAGACCGTGTCCGAACGCCTGCAAGACAGGGGCCTCATCAACAACGCCCGCGTGTTCCGTTACTACATCGACCACAACGGCGGGTTGACGCTGACTCCGGGCGACTACGAACTGCGCCCCCGTGATCACCTCGGCAACGTCATGCGCGTGCTTCGCACTCCGCCATCGTTGACCTACACCGACGTCACCTTCCCGGAAGGGTTCACGCTGGAGAAGATGAGTCAACGTCTGTCGGCCAAGCTCCCTCGACTCGATCCACAAGCATTCATGACTGCGGTCACCGACGGTTCGATCCGCTCCGCGGTCGAGCCCGACAACGTCACCACGTTGGAGGGTTTGCTGTTCCCCGACACCTATCGAGTGTCGGCCGATGAAACGCCCAGCCACGTGGCCCAGCGCATGCTCGATCTCATGGACCTCGTGCTTCGCCAGGAGGACGTCGTTGCCAAGGGTTATGCCGAAGGTCTCAGTGCCTATCAGGTGTTGATCGTGGCGTCGATGATCGAGAGGGAGGCCAAGGTCGACGAGGACCGGCCGAAGATCGCCAGGGTCATCCTCAACCGGCTGGCGCTGGGGATGCCACTGCAGATCGATGCGACGTTGCTGTATGGGCAGCCGGAAGGCGCGTCGCCGACTGCGCTGAGTCTGGTCGATACGCCGTACAACACGTACATGCACACGGGCCTGCCGCCCACGCCGATCGCCAACCCCGGGCGCGCCTCGATCCAAGCGGCAGTCAATCCCGCTCCGGATCCATCGCAAGGCGATCCCATCTGTGTCGCCTTGCCGAATCCGAAAGACTGCCACTACCTGTTCTACGTCGTGGCCGACGAGGATGGCCGGCACGCGTTCGCGGCGACTGTCGAGCAGCACGAGATCAACGTGCAGCACGCTCGCGATCTCGGGTTGCTGGGGTGATCTCGGGCACAACCCGGCTCGCCGCGGTCATCGGCAGTCCCGTGCGTCACAGCCTCTCGCCGGCGTTGCACAACGCCGGGTTCACAGCGACCGGCCTCGACTGGGTGTATGCGGCGTTCGAGGTCGCGCCTGGCGATGCCGGCAAGGCGCTCGACGCCATGCGCGCCCTCGGGTTCGGCGGCCTCTCGGTGACGATGCCCCACAAGGAGACCGTCGCCGCGCTCGTCGACGAGCTCGATCCCGCGGCGAGTGCTCTCCGCAGCGTCAACACCGTGGTGCCTCTCGGCGATGGACGCCTCAAGGGATTCAGCACCGACGGCTCCGGGTTCGTGTCGTCGCTCGCTGCGCAAGGGGTGCAGCTAGCGGGGAAACGGGCCTGTGTGCTCGGCGGCGGGGCCGCGGCGCGAGCGATCGTCGACGCCATCACGCGCTGCGGCGCGGCCGCCGTGACCGTTGTGAATCGTTCCGCCGAGAGGGCTCGAGCTGCCGCCGATCTGGCCGGTTCGATCGGAGTGGTCGGAACGCCAGGCGATGTGGCGAGCTGCGATGTCGTCATCAATGCCACCTCGGTCGGCATGGGCACGATGGACCTGCCTTGCGATGCCGGCTTGCTGCATGCCGGGCAGGTGGTCGCCGACATCGTTTACCACCCGCGCCGAACGGCGCTTCTCGAGGCAGCCGAAGGCGCCGGGGCGCGAACGATCGAGGGCCTCGGCATGTTGGTCCATCAAGCCCTGCTGCAGCAGCAGCTGTGGACCGGGATCACCCCCGATGCCACCGTGATGTGGGCTGCGGCAGAGCGGGAACTGGCATCGCGGGGCCAGTAGCCTTGCGCTGATGTTGCGTTTCCTCACCGCCGGCGAGTCGCACGGCCAGGCGCTCGTCGTGATCATCGAAGGCCTGCCCGCCGGGCTGCCGATCACGGTCGAGGAGATCCAGGCCGAGATGGCTCGTCGGCGCCTCGGTTACGGCCGCGGGCCGCGCCAGAAGTTCGAGCAGGACGAACTGACGCTGCTCGGTGGGGTACGCCATGGGCGCACACTCGGCTCTCCCGTCGCTATCGAGATCAAGAACAGCGAGTGGTTCCGCAGCGACAAATGGCACGACGAGATGTCACCGGCGCCGGGCATTACGAAGTTGCCGCTGACGCAAGTTCGTCCGGGGCATGCAGATCTGGTCGGCATGCAGAAGTACGGGTTCACCGATGCCCGCGACGTGCTGGAGCGGGCCAGTGCTCGCGAAACTGCCGCACGGGTGGCTGCGGGAGCGGTGGTCAAGAAGCTGCTGTCCGAACTCGGTGTCTCGATCCTGTCCCACGTGATCCAGATGGGCGCCGTTCGTTCGAAGGCTGTCGAGCGTCCGACCATCGCCGACCTCGCCAGGGTCGACGAGTCGCCGGTGCGCTGTTTCGACTCGGCCGCTGAGGCGGCGATGATCGACGAGGTCAAAGCAGCAGCCAAAGACGGTGACTCGCTTGGCGGTGTTGTGGAAGTGCTGGGCTACGGCATCCCCATCGGACTCGGCAGTCATGTTCACTGGGATCGCAAGATCGACGCAGCGCTGGCGCAAGCGGTCATGAGCATCCAGGCCGTCAAGGGTGTCGAGATCGGCGACGGTTTCGAGGGTGCCGGGCGTCGAGGCAGCGCGGCCCACGACGCAATCGTTTGGGACGAGGCCACCAGCGAGTACCGACGCGAGACGGCCTTGGCCGGTGGCACCGAGGGCGGCATGACCACCGG
>DATAJN010000042.1:0-6306 GCA_036262105.1 Ilumatobacteraceae bacterium | reverse complement strand
CTGGAGGACCGGTCGTTCTCGCGCAAGCAACCCAAGACGGCTGCGGGCGTACGCTCGATCACCGTCTCGCCGTTCACCGCCGCGTTGTTGGCCGCCCACCTCGAGTCGTTCGCGCAGCCGGGTCCAGATGCCTTGGTGTTCGCCAACGCCGCGGGCAACCCACTGACGGCGTCGAGCTTCCTGGCCCACCACTTCTCCAAGGCGCAGGTTGCGGCCGGAGTGTCATGTCGTTTCCACGACCTTCGGCACACGAGTGTCGCGCTCGCCATTGCGGCGGGCGCCCACCCGAAGGCGATCCAGTCGCGGATGGGCCACTCGTCGATCAACGTGACTCTCGACCGTTACGGCCATCTCTTCCCTGAACTCGATGAGGCGATCGCCGAGGCGTTCGGTCGCTCGCTTGACGAGGCGACGGAGCGCCGATCGAGGGTTGTGGTGAAGGGCGACTTCGGGGCTGCTGACGCACCGAACCCGATCGTCAGCAAGGTGCCGATGTAGTCGGTCGGCGCACCTTCGTGTTGGTCACGCCAGATCGCCGTCGGCGTGCCGGCGGAGCCGCTCGTCGAAGGTGGCCACCGCTGTGCTGCGGGTGGCGGCAGTGGCGAGGACGCAGCAGTCGGGCATCTTGCAGCCGGTCTTGACGCGAAGTCTGGCGAGCAGCAACGGGTCGATCGGTGTGTCGTCAATCTCGACACCGATGGCTATCAGATCCGCCCAGACCGCGTCCGCGACGTCGTTGCGTACGGGCGCGACGAGCACTTCGGCTGCGGTGATCGGGTGCACGAGCAAGGGCGGCGAAGCACCTTCAAGGATCTCCACGGCTACTGAGTGGTGAGCGTCGTTCGGGTCGAGAAAGGCGATCAGCACGCTGGCATCGACGACGATCATTCGGGCCAGTCCTCACGGAGGTCATCGAGGTGGCCCGCCGGGTACAGACCTGGGAAGCGTCCTGCTCGGTGACGCGATGCCGGCCTTGTTGCTCGGCGATCGTCTCGGCAACAGTTGTACGAGATGACGCAGGACGTCGGCGCGAGTCTCTCCGGATACAGCGCAGCGGCGGCGTCGATGGCATGGGCGTGCGTCGGCAAATCGTCAACGAAGACGGCCAAGGTGTCGGCAGGGCCGAAACTGGGTACCGCATCGATATGTCTGCGATTGCGCCGCCGCCGAATCAGCGCGGCCATCATTCGGCCTCAGAGGTGCTCGGTGAGAGGTATTCCCTGGCAAGGCGCATCGCCGTCGGTGGCATGGGCGAGGTGTGGGAGGCAACCGACATGGTGTTGGGACGCCAGGTTGCCGTCAAGATCCTGCGGGACGACCTCGTCGACTCGCCCGTCTTTCTCGAGAGGTTTCGAGCGGAGGCTCGACACACTGCGGGGCTCGCGCACCATGGCATTGCCAGTGTGTTCGACTACGGAGAAGACCGCGATGGCGACCAGTGCGTGGCGTATCTCGTCATGGAGCTCGTCGCCGGGCGGCCCCTCTCGACGGTGATGGCTGAACGGGGTGCTCTGCCCGTTGGGATGGCCCTGTCACTGTTGGCCCAAGCGGCGGAGGCCCTTCACGCTGCGCATGCCTTGGGCGTCGTCCACCGTGACGTGAAGCCGGGCAACCTGCTGCTGCTCGATGACGGGACGATCAAGGTCACCGACTTCGGCATCGCCCGCGCGGCCAATTCGGTCGCGCTCACCGAGGTAGGGCAGGTCATCGGGACTGCCATGTACATTTCGCCAGAGCAGGCGATCGGTTCCGAGGCCACGCCGGAAAGCGACGTCTATTCGCTCGGCGTCATCGGATACGAGATGCTCGCAGGGAAGCCTCCGTTCATGGCTGACAACGCGGGGGCGTTGGCGATGGCGCATGTCCACCAGCGGCCTCCGCCGCTCCCCACGACCCTGCCGGCTGGGGTGCGCGCTGCCATCGTCGGAGCCCTTGCGAAGGATCCCGCAGATCGCCCGGCTGGCGCTGCGGCGTTCGCGGCCAACCTTCGTCGACTGCAGTTGGCCATCATGCCGCCACCCGGATCAGCACTGGGTGCGCCGGCGGAACCGGAGAACACCGAACTCATCTCGACAAACGACCACCCGATCCCGGCGACAGCGTTGATGGGTGCCGAAACCCAATCGCGAACTGCGATCATGCCGCCGTCCAGCATCGTTGCTGGTGACGGAGACCTCGGCTTGTCTGAGGAGCCATACGCCGCACGCCGTCAACGTCGTAGGATCGGACTGATTGCGCTCGCCACAGTGGTCGTCCTCATTGCTGTAACCCAACTGCGGAGCTGCGGCGCAGACACACCCGTTGTTGACATCACGACGACCACGCCATTTGTCCCGACCCCCACGACAGTCATCGCCGCCATTCAGATCCCCACGACCACACCGGCACCCACGACAGTCGCGGGTCCCGGTAGGAAGAACGACAAACCGCCGAAGGACAAGAAGGACAAGCCGGGACCCTGACTGTCCTTCTGGGCGATGACCGTCGAGCACGTGGGCGTCGATCCGGGCTGCCGGCGCCCGCTCCGAGGCCCACGTCTGATCCGGTACACAGGTGTGGATCGATCTCATCCGGGCGCCCGGGCCGAAGGACGGTCCGTAGCCGCCAAAGCACCTCTCCCTTACTCTGCGCCAGTGCTGACTGAAGTTGCCGAGGACGAGGCGGACTTCGATCTGGTGCTGACGTTGGCGCCTGCGCAGCCGGGTTTAACCTGAATCCATGTTGGCGATGCTCGAAGGCCCCGACCTCATCGTGGTTCTTGTGGTTGTGCTCGTCCTGTTCGGTGGATCGCAGCTTCCGAAGCTGGCCAGGAACCTTGGCCAGGCGCGGAGGGAGTTCCAGAGCTCACAGCAGCGGGCGGCGCGTCGACGAGATCACACCGGTGTCGAAACCGGCCAGATGAAGGCCACCACAGAATCGGGCATGCTCGATCTTGAGGCAACGATTCATCACCGCCGTGCGCCCGGCGTTGGTGACGATCTCGACGGCCTCAGCGGAGTACAACCCGAGTTGCGCCCAGAACGTACGCGTGCCGGGAATCGCGATGAACTCCTCGGCGACCGCAGGTAGTTGATCGGCCCTGCGAAAGACGTCGACCAGATCCGGCACGCCCGGCAGCTCGGCAAGCGAAGGATAGACGGGACGTCCGAGGATCTCGCCGCCTTTCGGGTTGACGAACCAGACGTGCTCGAACGAGCAACTCGACGACAACAGGTACGTAGCAACGAAATAGCTGGCGCGGCCGGGATCGGCCGACATGCCCACGATTGCCACCGATGAGGTGTTGGTGATGATCTCCAGGCGCTCGGCTGCCGTCGGGTTGTGCCACTCGCTCATCTGTCGACCTTCGCGGCCTTGTGCAGCGCCTGCTCGATGTCCCAGATGATGTCGGCGGCATCTTCGATTCCCACCGAGATGCGGATGAGGTCAGGCGAAACTCCGCCTGCCTCGAGCGCTGCATCGGACAGCTGGCGATGGGTGGTGCTCGCCGGATGGATGACGAGCGTGCGCGTATCGCCGATGTTCGCGAGGTGGCTGCACATCTCCAATGCCTCGATGAAGGCGCGCCCGGCGGATCGACCACCCTTCACCCCGAAGGAGAACACCGCGCCGGGGCCGAGCGGTAGGTAGCGCTCGGCCCGTTCATGATGAGGGTGGTCGGCAAGACCTGCCCAACGCACCCACGCCACCCCGGGGTTCCGGCACAGCGCGTCGGAGACGCTCCTGGCGTTGGCAAGGTGCGCATCCATCCGCTGCGGCAACGTCTCGACACCTTGAAGCAGAAGGAACGCGTTGAAGGGCGACAGGGTTGGGCCTACGTCGCGAAGTTGCTCGGCGCGCAGTCGAGTACAGAAGGCGAACTCGCCGAAGTTGTCCCACCACGTGAGGTTGCCGTACGACGGCACTTGCTCGGTCATCCGGGGAAAGTTGCCGTTGCCCCAATCGAACCGCCCCGATTCGATCACGACACCGCCGAGGGAGGTGCCGTGGCCTCCGAGAAACTTCGTCGCCGAGTGCACCACGATGTCGGCGCCCCAGTCGAGCGGTCGGCACAGATAGGGGGTCGCCACGGTCGAGTCCACCACGAGCGGGATCTTGTTCGCGTGCGCAACCTCGGCCAGGCCTTCGAGATCGGCCACCGCGCCCGACGGGTTGGCGACGACCTCTGTGTAGATCAACTTCGATCGGGGTTGCAGTGCGGCTTCGAAGTCGCCGGCTTGATCACCGGCGACGAACGTCGTGGAGATCCCGAAGCGGGCAAGCGTTCCCTCGAGGAGCGTCCGCGTGCCGCCGTACAACTGTGCCGACGAAACCACGTGGTCGCCCGCCTCGCAGAGCGCGGCGATCGTGAGGAACTCAGCCGACTGGCCGCTGGCCGTGGCGACCGCTCCGATGCCACCTTCCAGGCTGGCCAGTCGCTCCTCAAAAGCTGCCACCGTGGGGTTGCTGATGCGGCTGTAGATGTTGCCGAACTTCTGCAGCGCGAAGAGATCGGCGGCATCAGCCGTGTCTTCGAACACGAAGCTCGTTGTCTGGAAGATCGGAACTGCACGGGCACCAGTCACCGGCTCCGGTCGGGCTCCGGCATGGACGGCTCGCGTGCGAAACCCCCACTCGTGATCGGCTCCCATCGAGGCGAGGCTACCAACCACTTGAAATCGCGGTTCAGCTCTTGCATCGACACTCGTCGGGTGGAGCATCCCGCCGACCATCTGGGCGCCACTTGTTGTTCACCGGCCCCCTGGACACCGAGGAAGCCGGCGCCCAGATCGCTTGGGGGGAGCGGTGTGGAACGGCGCGAGGAGGTGTTGGTTGACAGGGCGGGGTTCGTTTGGCAAGCTTCGTTTTGCAAGTGAGTCGCAATATGGACGATGCGATCGAGGAGGGATCATGCACATTCCTGACGGATATCTCAGTCCGTCGACGTGTGGCACCCTCGGTGCAGCAATGGTGCCCTTCTGGGTGACAGCTGGTCGACGGGTGCGCAAGATCGTCAAGTCTCGCTACGTGCCGTACGTTGCGCTCGGGGCCTCGTTCAGCTTCATCGTGATGATGTTCAACATCCCCGTACCCGATGGCACGACAGCGCATGGTGTTGCGGGAACGCTCACTGCGATTCTGCTCGGCCCGTGGGCGGCGGTCATCTCGGTATCGGTGGCACTGGTCATCCAGGCCCTGTTCTTCGGCGATGGCGGTGTGCTGGCGATCGGCGTCAACTGCTTCAACATGGCACTGGTTCTGCCCTTCGTCGGCTACGGCGTGTACCGAGCCCTGAGCCGCAACATCTCTCTCGTCAACCCGCGTCGTGGCTTGGCTGCCGGCATCGGCGCGTACGTCGGCTTGAACGTTGCGGCAATGTGCGCGGCGATCGAATTCGGCATCCAGCCCGATCTGTTCAAATCCTCCGATGGCACACCCCTGTACGCACCGTTCCACTTCGCCCAGACCATCCCGGCCATGGCCCTCGCCCATCTCACGGTGGCCGGTCTCGTCGAGTTCGCACTCACCTTCGGCGTGATCGCGTTCTTGCAACGCGCCAACATCCCGATCCTGAAGATCAACCATCCCAACGTTTTGCTCGATGGTGAGCTACCCGACCGCCGCCCGCTCGGCTGGCGCTGGGCGCTCGTCGGTCTCGGAGTTCTTGTAGTGCTCACCCCGCTCGGTCTGCTGGCACCTGGCGGGGCGTTCGGCGAGGACGCTCCAAAAGACCTCGATCTCGGCAAGTACAACCTCAAGGCCGTGCCGACCGGGCTGGCCCGATGGAGCTCGTTCTGGGATCACTCGGTGCTCGGCGGCTACGGGTTCAAGAGCGGTGAGCATCCCAACATCGGCTACATCGCGTCAGCCGTGGTCGGTATGGCAGTGATCGCCATCGGCGTGTACGCACTGTTCATGGTGATCCGCTTCGCCGGTCGCCTGCGAACAGAGAGATCATCACCAGCCGCACCAGTATCACCGTGAGTGTCCCGACAGCACAGCCCGCACGCGTGCAGGCCTCCGGGACCCCGCCGTGGCTGCTCGAGCGTGAGGTGACCCTGTGCCCGTGCGGCTGCATCGGCAAACGGAGCAAGGCGAACTTCATCGACAAGACCATCACCGGCGCGTCCAGCGTGATGCGCCAGGCGCTGTTCACCGACGACATCGCGGCCAAGCGCGGGCTGATGCAGGGCCTCGACCCGCGCGTCAAAGCCATCACCATGCTCGCACTCGTTGTCACAGCCGCACTGATCCACAACATCCTCGTGCTCATCGGGATCTACATCCTGGCCCTCGTGCTGGCCGCCGCGTCTTTGATCTCGGTGC
>DATAJN010000041.1:0-3623 GCA_036262105.1 Ilumatobacteraceae bacterium | reverse complement strand
GCCCACGGACCGTGACCACCGTGGCTCCAGCCTCGCGGACGAGGGATGCGCTGGTTACCACCGCTGCGCCATTGCGAACTACGCAGCGGGACTCCAGCCGCTCTCGACGAGCTGGGCCAGGACGAACCCGAGACCGGCGGTCTTCAGATTGGCCAGCACCTTGCCGGGCGGCTGCTCGCCTCGCTCCCATTCCTCCCACGCGACCTGAAGCTTGTGGAGATCCGGCGGCGGCGGGACGAACGACATGTGGGTCAGGCTACCGACCGGCCCCGCGCTGTCGACGAACAGCGTTCACTCCGTTGCCGACCAACCGCCCGGCAATTCGCCCGACCTCAGTGCTTCGGCCACCTTCCGTCGACACCGAGAGGGTCTTGACTCGCTCGGCGAAGTTGGTCTGCCACCAGACGAAGAGATGGACCAGGGCAATCCCGACGATGATGATCCGCGTCGCCGAGGCAAGGTCGATCCACGGCTGCACGCCGGCGAGGAGCTCGACGGCGATCACGAGCACATCGATCACCTGGTGGAGCCGGCGCTTGAGCACCCGAAACGCGCCGGCCGGCCCAACGGTGAGCGCCGCATGGAGCATGACGATCCCCCCGAGAACGCTCGGCACCGCCGGCGTCGGGCTCTGCAGGCCGGAGGCCACGAGGGCGCCGCCCAGGATGTACTCCACGAGCTGATGCATCCAGAACGGGCGCTTGGAGGGCAGTGCCATCGCGGGAGCCTACCGTCGGGCGAAAAACGAAACGGCCCCGGCGGCGATTGCTCGCTGCACCGAGGCCGCTTGTTGGGGGTGTCAGATGTAACGCCCTAGGGCCTCACATCATTCCCATTCCGGGCATTCCTCCGCCCATTCCGCCACCACCGGCGGGCATGGCCGGCTTCTTCTCCGGCTTGTCGACCACGAGGCACTCCGTCGTGAGGACGAGGGCAGCGATCGACGCGGCGTTCTGCAACGCAGCGCGAGTGACCTTGGCGGGATCGATGATCCCGGCCTTGACCAGGTCGACCATCTCACCGGTCGCCGCGTTCATGCCCATCGAACCCGACGCAGCCTCGACCTGCGGAACGACGACAGCGCCTTCCAGGCCGGCGTTGTCGGCAATCATCCGGCACGGCGCGGTGAGCGACTCCCACACGGTGCGTGCACCAGTGGCCTCGTCGCCCGTGAGGCTGTCGACGACATCGGCGACGGCCTGGCGGGCTCGAATCAATGCAACACCGCCGCCGGCAACGACGCCTTCTTCGATGGCTGCCCGAGTAGCCGACACCGCGTCTTCGATGCGGTGCTTCTTCTCTTTGAGCTCCACCTCGGTGGCAGCACCGACCTTGATGACGGCAACACCGCCGGCCAGCTTGGCGAGTCGCTCTTGCAGCTTCTCACGGTCCCAGTCGCTGTCGGTGTTCTCGATCTCGGCCTTGATCTGGTTGATGCGTCCGGCGACGTCGTCGGCAGAACCGTCGCCATCGACAACCGTGGTGTTGTCCTTGGTGACGATCACTCGCTTGGCTCGGCCCAGCAGGTCGAGCGTGAGGTTCTCGAGCTTGAGACCGACTTCCTCGCTGATGACCTGACCGCCGGTGAGAACTGCCATGTCTTGCAGCATCGCCTTGCGGCGATCGCCGAAGCCGGGTGCCTTGACCGCGACAGAGTTGAAGGTGCCACGGATCTTGTTGACCACGAGCGTGGCCAGGGCCTCGCCTTCGATGTCTTCGGCGATGATGAGCAATGGCTTACCTGTCTTCATCACTGCCTCGAGCGCCGGCAACATGGCCTGCACCGTCGAGATCTTGCCCGAGTTGAGCAGGATGTAGGCATCTTCGAGAACTGCTTCCTGGCGCTCGGCATCGGTGACGAAATAGGGCGATGTGTAGCCCTTGTCGAACTGCATGCCCTCGGTGAACTCGAGCTCGGTGCCGAACGTGTTCGACTCCTCGACGGTGACGACACCGTCTTTGCCGACCTTGTCGATGGCGTTGGCGATGACCTCGCCGACGGATGAGTCGGCGGCGGAGATGGTGGCGACCGCGGCGATCTGGTCCTTGTCGTCGACCTCTTGAGCCTGCGCCTTGATCGACTCGACAGCCGCGGCAACGGCTTTCTCGATGCCCTTCTTCAGACCCATCGGGTTGGCCCCGGCGGCAACGTTGCGCATGCCGTGGTTGACCATCGACTGGGCGAGAACGGTGGCCGTGGTGGTGCCATCGCCTGCTACGTCGTTGGTCTTGGTGGCGACTTCTTTCACCAGCTGGGCGCCCATGTTCTCGTACGGGTCGTCGAGCTCGATCTCTTTGGCGATCGAGACGCCGTCGTTGGTGATGGTCGGTGCGCCGAACTTCTTGTCGAGCACGACGTTGCGGCCCTTCGGCCCGAGCGTGACCTTGACCGTGTCGGCCAACTTGTTCACGCCGGCCTCGAGGGCGCGACGCGCCTCGTCGTCAAACTTCAGTTGCTTTGCCATGGTGTCGTCAGCTCACTTGCCGACGATCGCCAGCACGTCGCGGCTGGTGAGGATCAACAGATCGTCGCCTTCGATGGTGACTTCGGTGCCGCCGTACTTGCTGTACAGGACGGTGTCGCCGACCTTGATGTCGAGCGCGGCGTGGGCGCCCTTGTCGTCGCTCCAGCGGCCGGGGCCTACGGCGAGCACTTCGCCCTGCTGCGGCTTCTCCTTGGCGGTATCGGGGATGACCAGACCGGATGCGGTGGTCTGCTCGGCCTCGTTGGGCTTGACGACAATGCGGTCATCGAGGGGCTTGAGATTCATGGGTGCGGGCCTCCGTTGGCATTGGCACTCGGGTACGGGGTGAGGATTACGTTTTGAGCGTTAGCACTCGGCTACCGCGAGTGCCAATCCTAGGCGCTGGGCCTCACCGTTAGCAACCGGGAGGCGAGAGTGCTAATCGGCGCCGGGCAGGATCGCCGCAGGTGCGCGATACTCGCGGGGTGAGGGCCGCAGGCCTGCAGGGCGACGCGCCGCCGGAGATCATCGAGATCCTCGACGACGACACGGGTGCGTTCGGCAACCGCGCCCCCAGCCACACCCTTCCCGACGACGGCGGCCCGCGCTGGATCGGCCTCGTTGCGGCCCTCGCGCTCGTCGCGGTGATCGGCTATGGGATCGCCACCTCGGCATCGTCGGGAGGATTGCCGAAAGCGTCGCCCGCGCCGAGCACCACCCACGCTGTCCCGCAAACAACGCTGCCTCCGGCTACCACCGTCGCGACGCTGAAGCCACCTGTTCCGTATTACGCCGCCGATGCCCCGCGACCGTACAAAGTGCGGTTCGCGGAGATCACCCAAGATGTTCGCTCCAGCCCCCTCGACTTCCAGATGTGGGCCAAGCCAGGCGCGACGGCTACGTCGGGTTCGTGGTTCTCGATGGTGAACCTCAGGGGCACGTCGACCATCTACGCCCAGAACGCCTACCGGTTGCACTCCGACCAAGGAACGTTCGCGATCTCCCACACCCCGTCCGGCCAGACGAGCATCCAGTTCTCGAACGATCGGTCCACTTCGCTGGTGTTCACGGCATTTGGATGGAGCGACGAAGATCTGCTGCGCCTCGCCGAATCCGTCAACGTCGACTCCGCTGAGCCAGCGTTCAGCGATGCATCGC
>DATAJN010000040.1:0-12498 GCA_036262105.1 Ilumatobacteraceae bacterium | reverse complement strand
CGCAGCACGTTTCTGGCAGAGCACGACCCGCTCACCGAGCTTCCCAACCGCAGCGTGTTTCTTCGGCGTGCCAAGGCGGCCCTCGCCGACGCGGCCCGTGACGGCGTGCCGCTGGCGATTGCGATCATCGATCTCGATCGTTTCAGAGAGATCAATGACACGCTAGGTCACGAGAGTGGCGACCTCGTCATCATCGAGCTCGCCCGCCGGTTGAAAGGCTCAGTGTCCGACGGGGACACAGTGGCAAGGCTCGGTGGCGACGAGTTCGGTCTCATCCTGCACGGTGTGGCCGATGCTGCTTCGCTCTCGAGCCGCATCATGGGGGTGATCGACCACGATGTCGAAGTCGGTGGTCTGCACCTGGCGATCGAGGCGAGCATCGGATTCGTGGTCGCTCCGGAGGATGGCCGTGATGTCGAGGAGTTGTTGCAGCGCGCCGACGTGGCGATGTACGTGGCCAAGGCGAAGCAGACCGATGTCGCTCGTTACCGCGCCCAGGACGATCACTACGACGCCCACAACCTGGAGCTCATCGGTGAGTTGCGCCGAGGCATCGATGCCGGCGAGTTGGTCCTGCACTACCAGCCGAAGGCGCGACTGATCGATGGACGCGTCGAGGCGATCGAGGCGCTCGCCCGATGGCGGCACCCGGTACACGGGACCTTGAGCCCCGACAGGTTCATCCCGCTGGCCGAGCAGACCGACCTCATCGAGAACCTCACGACGTGGGCCCTCACCACTGCCCTCACCGAACTTCGCGAGCTCGGTCCCCTCGCAGCCGAGATGTCGGTCGCCGTGAACGTGTCGGCTCGCAACCTGAGCCGTGTCGATTTTGCCGAACGCGTGGTTCGGATCCTTGCCGACCTCGAAATGCCTGCCGGACGACTGGTGGTCGAGATCACGGAGACCGCGTTGCTCACGGATCCAATTCGGGCAGCGAGCGTGCTCGCCGAGCTGGCTCGGGCCGGCGTGAAGATCAGCCTGGATGACTTCGGCTCCGGCCAGACGTCGCTCGGGTACCTTTCGGCTCTTCCGATTCACGAGCTCAAGATCGACAAGAGTTTCGTGACCGACATGGTCATGGACAAGTCCCGCAACGCCATTGTCCGTTCGATCATCGACCTGGGACACAACCTCGGGCTCCGCGTCGTGGGGGAGGGCGTCGAGACGAACGGTGTGCTGCTTCGACTCCGTCAGGCAGGTTGCGACGTAGCCCAGGGCTTCTTGCTGGCCCGGCCGATGTCGATCCAGCAGCTCGGCCTGTGGCTCGCCGAGCTACCACCCAGTGGCGCGGTATCGGCATGGAACGCTGCGATCTCCCGGCATTCGCCCGACTCATTCCCAGCGGATGGTCATCGAGCGGCGGAGTTGTGCGCCCGGCTCGAGCCGCGTCGCGCCTCCGATGTTGAACGCATCCGGTAGCGCGGTCTGTGGCTCCACACACGTTGCGTAGGCCGGCATGTCGTAGACGACCCAGTAGTCGCAGTCGCTGCTGATCGACACCTCGAGACCGTCGATCCAGATGCGGGGCGTGCTCAACGGGTCGGAGAAGCAGTCGTCCCAAGGGGGTGGCGGAGGCACCACGGTGCGGCCGTCGGTGATGTAGTCGTCGTCACGGACGTACATCCGCTCGAAACGCAGATCGACCCGTTGTGGTTTGACGAACCATGGGTGCCAACCGATCGCGCATGGCATCGCGTGAGCATCGGCACGAACAGCGAGTGTGCAGGTCAGCGAGTCAGCCGCCAACTCGATCAGTTGTTCTGCCTCGCCGCCGAAGGCCCAGTCGAGCCGGCACGACAGTGCTGCGGTACCGGAGTCGCGAGCGGTTACCTCCCAGGCTTGCTCGAAGCCGGTTCCGTGGATGGCGTGCGGCGCGAAGTTGATGGGCATCTGGTAATCGACACCGTCGAAGGTGAATCGACCGTTGCGGATGCGTCCGGCCCAGGGGACCATCGGATAGCTGCCCCACCCCGTGGTCGGCAACGACGGATCTGGGCCGACGATGAGGTCGGTTCCGCCGGCGTTCAGCGTTGCGACTCGTCCCCCCTCGGCGGGACTGATGGTGCACACGGCTGATCCTGCTCGGAGTTCGATCACCGACCCATTCTGTACGGCAGACTCGGGCAATGCGTGGTTTGGTGCAACGGGTGTCGCAGGCGGCGGTGACCGTCGACGACCAGATCGTCGGTGCAATCGGCGAGGGCTTGTGCGTGCTGGTGGGCGTCACACACGACGACACGGAGGTGACGGCCCGCAAGCTGGCCGACAAGATCTGGGGACTGCGAGTGATCGATGACGACAACGGGGTGATGAACCGTTCCATCGCCGAGAGCGGCGGAGGCGTGCTGATCGTCAGTCAGTTCACCCTCTACGGCGACACCAGCGCCGGTCGCCGCCCGAGTTGGATCAAAGCGGCGAGGCCCGACCACGCCGAGCCCCTCATTCACGTGCTGGTCGATCAGCTGCGCTCCCTCGGCGCCATCGTGGCCACGGGACGGTTCCGCACAGAGATGCAGGTGTCGTTGATCAACGACGGGCCCGTCACGGTTCTGTTGGAGGTGTGACTCGTCGCCCAGCCAGCCACGCTCGTCCGGGCACGATCCACGAGGCGATCAGCGTCAGCAGCACGAGCAGCTCCCACGGGAGATCGCCGAGATGCGAATACCAGGTGCGGCCCGACGTCAAGTCGATCGATCGGGTGATGACCTTCTGCTCGCTCACCGAAGTGCGCTCCAACACGTCGCCATCGGGTGTGACAAAGGCACTGAATCCAGTGGGCGACACCTGCACGACCCAGCGACCGTTCTCGATCGCTCGCAGACGCGATGACGCGACTTGTTGCGATTGCAAGATCGTGCCCGTGTAGCTCGATCCGTTGGTCGGGTTGAGGATGAACGTTCCGCCGTGGTCGATCCCGTCTCGGGTTCGGTTGCCGAAGAACACCTCCCATGAGATGACGGTCGCGGCTCGGACGCTCCCACTCTCGATCGGGATGTCGAGGTACCCGGGACCGGTACCGGCCACGGCGTCGCGCGGTACGAGATTCGTCGGAGCTCCCAATGCATGAAGCAGGCCGCGCAAGGGCATGTACTCGCCGAACGGGACCCGATGGACCTTCTCATAGCGCGACACGACTTGTCCGTCCTGGGTGACGACCACTTGCGCGTTGATGAAGTGATCACCGGGGGCGTCCTCGGTGATGCCCACTGCGAACGGCGCGCCGATTCGCGCCGCCTCGGCGGACACCTCGATGAGCTCCGGACTCCCGGCGAGTGCCGGGACATCGATGACGTTCTCTGGCCACACGACCAGATCTGCCGACCCCGGCTCGATCGTTCGAGTTGCTTCGAGATGTCTTTCGATGACTTCCCTCGGGTCGGAGTTGATAGCGCGAGTTCCCTGGGGTCCCCCGCCTTGCACGATCGTGACTCGCAACGACGACGGCCGAGCGCCATCGACGCCGTCGGGAGCGATCGCGACTGCAACAACAATGACGAGGAGGGCGGCGAGGAGCCCGATCGCGCCGTGCCATTCGCCTTTCATCCGCCGGCCCCTCGTCTGGGCGAGACGGGGAACGAACGGCGACGGCCCGGAAAGGGAGAACCCGATCTGAAACACCAACCACGTCAACAGCACCACACCACCGACGCGCACCACCCCGGCGAACGGCCCGTCGGCCTGCCCGATCGGCAGGGTCGCCAACGGCACGCCGCCGAATGGGAAGACGAGGCGCAATGCCTCGGCGAGCGTGTGAGCAGCAGGCCTGCCGATGACTCGCCACGGCCCCTGCGGCGACACCGTTGCCGCGATGGCGTGGAACCCGGCAAAGACCGCGACCGCAGCGAAGTAGCCGGGCACGGTCAGCGACCACATCCAGGCCATGCCGGGCAGCATCCAAACCGCGGCAAACACAAAGCCCCGAGCCGCCCGCTTGCGGGTCGTGGCGAGCTCACCGAGCGACGTCTCGAACAGGGCGATGCCGATGAACGCCAGCGGCCAGAAGCCCCATGGGGGAAGCGAGAGGGCGACAGCCACGCCGCCGCCGATCGCCATCGCGGCGGAGGCCGACAAGCGTGGAACACGGATCGACATCAGCGAGCGACCATAGCCGCGAGCTGCGCGCCAGAGCCTTTACGCGTTGGGCACGTACGCGAGGTGAACCACGATTCGTTGCTTGGTGGAGCCCGGCGGATTGCAGGCGAAGAGCGTCGCGGTGTAGTCGGCGGTCTGATCGACGATCCACAGCGCGTCGGGATAGACGATGTCGGTGCCGGTGACCTGGTACACGAACCGACCCGCGTCAGTCGTCATGATCACCTGATCGCCAGGCACGAGTTTGTCGAGGTTGCGGAACGGCTTGTCGTGGCTGACCCGATGCCCGGCGATCACCACGTTGCCCTGGCTGCCCGGCATTGCCGTACCGGGCCAGTGCCCCGGTCCGTGGTTGAGCGTCGACAGGGTGATGCCTTCGTACATCGACTTCGTGACACCGATCTTGGGAATCTCGATGGTGCCCAGGGCGGCAAGTGGTTCAGACGCGTTGTCGTCAGGTGGGCTCTCCGGGTTGGGCAGGGTGTCGGGCACGGAGATCGACGTCGAGGTCGTCGACGTCGAGGTGCTGGAAGTCGTCGTGGTCGACGTCGAGCTGCTCGTCGTGGTCGAGGTGGAGGGGGCCGTCGAGGTGGCGGTTGTGGCAGCCACAGCGATGGTTGCACTGGGTGCTGCGTTCGAGTCGCTGCCGCAGGAGGACACGAGCATGAGCCCGGCACACGCCACCACCACAGATCCTCGCCACATGTCACCAGTCTGCCAGCGCCGACTAGAGATGCATCAGCACCCGCGCCGCTTGTTGGGCTGAGCGAATGCACGCCGGGATACCGATGCCGTGGTAGCTGGCACCAGCTAGGGCGATGCCGCGGGGCAGCAACCGCTCGGTGGCCGCAATGGCGGCTCCGTGATGCGGCCGGTACTGCGGGAAGGAGTCGGGCCAACGGCTGACGCGCACGGCGGTCGGATCGGACTTGACGCCGAGATGGGTCTCGAGCTCGGCGCGCGCCGCGGCCAGCAGATCGCCGTCGGAGAGGTGCAACGCCGGCAGCCCGTCGCGACCGAGAGACACCCTGAGAACAACATGGTCGGGGCTCGCCCAGTGCGCCCACTTCTGGGATCCGAACGACACAGCGGTGACCAGCCGTTGCTGGGGTTTGGGGACGAGGTAGCCAGACAGGCCGCGCAAGCGTGCCGGCCAGGGTTCAGCCGGCAGCGCCAGAGTGAGCAACGCGACGCCGGCCGTCGGGATCGCAGCCAGTGTGGACGCGATGGAGGCCTCGAATCCGAGTAGTAGCGCGGCGGCGGCGCGAGCCGGGCAGGCGAGTACCACGCCGTCGAACTGCTCGCCGTCGACCCGCCACCTCTCGCCATCGGCAGCCAGCTCACCGATGGTGCGATCGCATCGCAGCTCGCCGCCGGCAGCGATCACGGTGGCCGCGATGGCCTCGACCAACGCGCCCATCCCGGCAGCCGGCGCGTAGAACACCGGGCCGCTGGGTGGCGCGCTGCTCCGCCGTCGGGCCAGAAGCACGCTGCGCGAGTGTGCCGCCAATTCGGCGAGCTGCGGAATGGCGGCAAGGCTGAAGTCGTCGGTGTCAGCCGCGTAGATGCTGCCGACCAGAGGATCGACGAGCCGTTCGTGCACCTCGTCGCCGAACCTCGACCGCACGTAGCTGCCGATCGAGTCGACGTCTGAGTTGCTGCGCGGACGGAGCACCTCGGTCGCAGCGCGCAGCTTGCCGCGAGGTGACAACAACGGCGACCTGGCCAGGGCGAAGACGTCGGTGGGTAGCCCGAGCAGCAAACCCTCGGGGATGTCGTGCAATCCGTTCCACCACACCGCCGCCCGACCGGCAGCGGGCGAGGTCAACGTGTCGCCGAGCGACACGGCGCGAGCGAGGTCCACGGCCCACGGGACGCGAGCCAGGAAGGCGTCGGCCCCCTCGTCGATGGCCGGGTGCCCGGCGAACGGCGTCGTGCGGATGACGCCACCAACTGTGCTCCGCGTTTCGAACAGCACCACCTGCGCTCCGTCGGAGACGACTGCGTGTGCAGCAGCGAGGCCGGTGATCCCCCCACCGATGACGGCGATCCGGCGACTGTTGCTCATGCTGCGCCGATGACACGGTCGGCCAAGGCCGCCATCACGGCCACGTCGTCGTTGACGCACGCCGTGCGAGCGAAGGCGAGGCCTCGCCGTGCCGCGCGGCCGGCGGCTTCGATGTCGAGGTCGTACAGCACTTCGAGGTGGTCGGCCACGAACCCGACAGCGCTGACCAGAACTGCTCGCGTTCGTCCGTCGTCAGCCAGCTCGTCGATGACCTGCAGGATGTCGGGCTCCAGCCAGGGATCGGGTGTGCGTCCGGCGCTCTGCCAGGCCATCCCCCAGTTGTCGAGACCCACAACGTCGGCCACGCATGCCGCCGTGGCCTGCACCTCGGCCGGGTAGCGGTCACCGGTTGCGAGGATCCGCTGCGGCAAGGAGTGGGCGGTGAAGAGCACACGAGTGCCGGTCGGCATTCCAGCGAGCTTGGCGCGCAGCTCGCCGGAGATGAACTGGATGAACGCCGGTTCGGTCGCCCAGCTCTCGACCGAGCCCACGCAGATGCCACGCGGCCCTGCCGCTGCCGCGAGCCGGTCGACGTACTGACCGATCGAGAACGCCGAGTAGTGGGGTGCCAGAACCAACCCGACTATCCGGCGGTATCCCGCTTCCGCCAACTCATCGACGGCCTGCTCGATGCTCGGTGCCGCATGCTTGAGACCGAGCACCACGTGGTACCGACCATTGGCTTTGGCGTCGAGCGCGCCCTGCAACGCGGTGCGCTGAGCCTCGGTGCGCTGAGCCAGAGGCGACGTGCCCCCGATCGCTTCGTAGCGCGCGGTCAAGTTCGCCAGTTGCTCGTCGGACGGCGGGTTGCCGCGCCGAATGTCGGTGTAGTACGGCAGGATCTCGGCCGGCGTCAGCGGGGTGCCGTACGCCATCAACACCACGCCGATCCGCGGTTCGCTCATCGCGCCGTGCGTTCCTTGACCCGATCCACGATTGCCTGCAAGACGCCCGGATCGGCGTTGGGGGGTACACCATGACCGAGGTTGAAGATGTGCCCCGGATGCCCGTCACCGTCGAGCCAGCCGTTGTCGTCGAGAACCGCGTCGGTCGCGGCGACGGCGATGCCTGCCCCGGCCAGCACCAGCGCCGGATCAAGGTTGCCCTGCACGACGAGATCTGCGCCGAGACGACTTCTCGCCTCGCCGATCGGCGTGCGCCAATCCAGCCCGAGCACCTTTGGACCGGCCGCCTTCATCGACTCGAGCAGGTGGTCGCAGCCGACGCCGTAATGAATGCCGGGCGCGCCGGGATGGCTGACTGCCAGCGTGGCGAACACCGCGGTCGAATGGCGAAGCACGAAGGTGTCGTAGTCGCCGCGACTGAGCGTGCCGGCCCACGAGTCGAACAGCTGGAAGGCACGGGCTCCGTGGTCGAGCTGAGCACCGATGGAGGCCACTGCATGCTGGACGAGTCGTTCCATCAGCTGATCCCACAACGCCGGATCCGTGTGCATCAACCGCTTCGTGTTTTCGTAGGTGCGGCTCGGCCTACCTTCGACGAGGTAACTGGCGACCGTGAAAGGCGCGCCCGCGAACGCGAGGACGGGGACCGAATCGGGAAGTTCGGCGGACAGCAGGTCGACGGTGCGCCCGATGTACGGCGCATCGACCTCCGGTTCGTACGGCCTCAACCGGTTCAAGTCGGCGGATTCGCGAAAGGGTGCCTCGCAGACGGGACCGGTTCCGGGTGTCACGTCGATGCCGAACCCGACGGCGTGCGCCGGGACGATGATGTCGCTGTAGAGCACGGCGGCGTCGACCCCGTAACGACGCACCGGCTGGAGCGTCAGCTCGGCGGCGCGGTCGTACTGCTTGATGGCGTCGAGGATGCTGCCCTCGCCGCGCAGAGCGCGGTACTCGGGAAGGCTGCGACCCGCCTGGCGCATGAACCACACCGGGGTGTGCGGAGCACGACAGCCGTTTGCTGCGAGAAGGAACGGCGCGGACGACATGCTCGTGGCACGTTACAGGCGCGCTGGGCGGCCCGCCCTTTCGGGTCAGAACACATGCCTTCCAAGGCCGATAGCCTTTGGGCCATGCCGGCTTCCGGAGAGCATCATCCTGCTTTCGAGGAATACTGCGAATGCATCTTCGAGCTCGACGAAGACGACGTCATGGTGATCCAGGCACGAATCGCCGAACGGTTGCAGGTCAGCCGACCGGCCGTCAGCGAGATGATCCGCCGGCTCGAGACCGAAGGCTTGATCACCACCGATGGGGCTATTCGGCTCACGCTCTCGGGTCAGGCGTTGGCCCAACTCGTCGTGCGCCGGCATCGAATCGCCGAGCGATTCCTCACCGACATGTTGGGTCTCTCGTGGGCCGACGCGCACCACGAGGCGGGTAAGTGGGAACACGTCATGAGCGACGCCGTCGAACAAGCGTTGGACCGCGTGCTCGGCAGCCCCACCACCTGTCCACATGGCAACCCCATTCCAGGCTCCTCATACCTCGAGCCCACACTTGTGCCGCTCTCCGAGGTCGAGGTGGGCAGCTCGTTCATCGTCAACCGCATTCCCGAGGAGCTGGAGTTCACACCCGGGCTGCTCGACTTCCTGGAAGAGGCCAGCATCGTGCCCGGCCACAGCGGCCTGCTCACTGCGGCACTACCAGACGGCACCATGACCATCGAGATCGAAGGCCACCACGTGGGAGTCGGCTCGTTCGCCAGCGCCCGCATCCTGGTGATTGCGTGAGGGCCGGCAGGCAGCTGACGCTCCTCGTCCTGTCGATCACCACGGTGTCGTGCGCGGCCACCACCTACGACACATCGATCCACGTCGGAACCGTGGCGCCGACAACAACCGTGCTACCGACCGGCACCGCAGCCGAGCTCTTGCCGCAACTGGTCGTCGAGGCATCGAAGCTGTCGGCGCTGATCGCCGACGGAGGCGACAAGCTGGCTGCTGTAGAACGGATCGAAGCGCTGTGGGCTGCGGTCAGCGCCGATGTCACCGCCAAGGACCGCGAGATCGCCACGGAGATCGCAGCCGAGATCGCCAAGGGTCGCTCGGCCGCCGAGTTGAACAGACCCGGCGCGGCCGACAAGGTCTACCGCAACCTCACTGCGCTGGTGCAGGCGTACTTGGCAGGTGCATAGCCACCGGCAGTTCGCGGGAGTGCACCACGGTCAGACGGCGCGTGCTGCGAGTGAGAGCGACGTAGAGGGCACGAAGACCCTGCAACTCTTCCTCGACGATCGTGGCCGGCTCCACGACGACGACCCCGTCGAGCTCGAGGCCTTTGACGACGCTGACCGGTACGACCGTGACGCCTTGTTCGAGGCCGGTGCGCGTGGCCCGACCGTGCTCGATGCCGGCGATTTCGAGAGCCTGCGACACGCGGTCGACCATCGAATCGGGAGCCACCACTGCGATCGTTCCGTCGGTGATGTCGTCGGTGAGGCTTCGCGTGGCGGTAGCGACCTCGCCGAGCAGGTCGCCGGCTGTCGAATGCACGAACTCGGGAGCGTGATCGCTCTGGCGAACGCTTGTCGGGGCCCGCAGAGTCGGGGTTGCTGCCAGCATCACCTGGTTGGCGAGAGCCATGATCTGGGCGGGGATGCGGTAGCCGACGCTGAGACCGATCACCCGCGACGGCTTCTGACCCGGGAGATGTCGCAGCACGTCGTCCCAGCCGTTGGGCGCTAGTGCACCCGTGGCCTGGGCGATGTCGCCGACCACAGTCATGCTGCCGTTCAGTGAGCGGCGTGAAACCATCCGCAGCTGCATCGGGGTGAGGTCTTGCACCTCGTCGACCACGATGTGGCCGTAGGTGCGGATCTCATCGGGATCCTGGCCGTTCTGGGCAGGGTTGCGGACCGGCTTCGACCCGAGGTAGTTGCGCGCCTCGTCGAGCAGGGCGACATCGTTGTCGGTCCAGCGCACCCTCGTGACGTCGTCGAGCCGCGGCCGAAACAGCGAGAGGTACTCGTGTTCCTGCAGATGCTTTGCGGCGGCGAGCTTCAACAGAGCCTTGCTGCCGAACAGGTCGTGGAGCAGTTCGGCAGGTGTGAGCAACGGCCACATGCGTTCCAGCGCAGCGCGGATCTCGGGCATCGTGCGCACGGCATCGCGCACATCGCGAGCCGACAGAACGCCGTCGCGCCAAGTGGCTGCCATCGACGACCAGATCTCGCCTTCGACCCATCGCCGAGCTGCGTTGTGCCGACGGAACCGGCGCTGCGCGGAGCGGACGATTCGTTGTGTGTCTTCGGCCCGCAAGCGGAGGTAGCCGGTGCGGAAGGGCACCACGACATCGGTGCGTAGAGGGCGCTCGCGGTCGGTGACGGCTTGGTCGATGACGTCGGCCATGTGGATGTTGCCCTTGACCTTCGCGGCGAGCGGCGAATCCGTGGGGTCGACTGCGTACCGTGCCCAGTCGACATCGGGGACGAGATCGCCGAGCACGACCTGCTCGACGCCGGCCTCACCGAGCGAGGGCAGCACCTGTTCGATGTAGCGCAGGAACACCCGGTTGGGACCGATGACGAGGACGCCCTGATCCTCGAGGGGGAACCGGTAGGTGTACAGCAGGTAGGCCGCGCGGTGCAGGGCCACCACGGTCTTGCCCGTTCCCGGACCGCCTTGGACGATCAACACGCCGGCCTGAGGGCTGCGGATGATCTCATCCTGCTCGGCCTGGATGGTGGCGACGATGTCGCCGAGCTGGCCCGTGCGGCCGCGCTCGAGAACGGCGAGAAGCGTGCTGTAGCCGCGCAGACCGGAGTCGGGGCCAAGGCGGTCGTGTCCGTCGAGGCCCTCGTCCTGGCCGACACCGAGATGGCCGTCGCCGAACAACTCGTCCTCGAGACCCAGCAGCTTGCGGCCGTGGACGGCGAAATGACGGCGGCGGGCGAGGCCCATCGGCTCGCGACCGGTCGCCCGGTAGAACGGCTCGGCGACCGGTGCTCGCCAGTCGACCACGACGGGTTCGCTCTCCTCGTCGGCAATTGCCAGCCTGCCGATGTGAAAGGTCTCGAGGCCATCAGGCGTTTCCGCCATCCGGTCGATTCGACCGAACACCAGGGCGGCGTTGCCCAGGTCGAGTTGAGTGAGGCGGTTGACCACCGCCTCGTCGAACACATCTCGCTCGTAGCGGGCCTGAAACGTGCCTCCGAGCGTGCCCTCGTGGAGGTTTCGCATCCGCCACGCCGCGTCGCGGCTGACTTCGAGGCACCGATAGGCGTGATCGATGAAGTCCTGTTCGGCGGCAAGATCAGGGTGCTGCTGCGTCATGGGTCGTTCAACTCTATCGGCCGTCCCCGAACCACCAACCTTGGGAAGCAGTGTGACACCCTGGGCGTAACCTGACGCCGTGGCCGATCATCTGGTGCTCGAGGCCTTTTCGCCGGCTGTCAGAGCGTGGTTCGCGGCGTCGTTCCCGGCGCCCACCACGGCTCAGGTCGATGGCTGGCCATCGATCCTGTCCGGCGCGCACACGCTGGTGTGTGCCCCGACCGGAAGCGGCAAGACGCTCACGGCCTTCCTGGCGTCGATCGACCGGTTGTGCACCACCGAGCCGGCCGATCCGAAGCGCCGAACCCGGGTGCTGTACATCTCCCCGTTGCGAGCTCTGGCCTTCGATGTCGAGAAGAACCTTCGAGCGCCGATGATGGGCATCGGGCTGGCGGCCGAGCGGCTCGGCGTGCCCTATCACCAGCCGACGGTGGCCATGCGCACGGGCGACACATCATCTCGCGATCGGCAGGCTTTGATCCGCCATCCGGTCGATCTGCTGATCACCACGCCCGAGAGCCTGTACCTCATGCTCACCTCCTCGGCGGCCGACACCCTGGTCAACGTCGACACGGTGATCATCGACGAGATCCACGCCATGGCTGCCACCAAGCGCGGTGCGCACCTGATGCTCTCGCTCGAACGGCTCGAGGCCATCGCGGCGCATCCGCCACAGCGGATTGGCCTGTCGGCCACACAGCGCCCGCTGGAGGAGGTGGCCCACTTCCTCGGCGGCCATCGCGCCGACGGCGGCCGGCGACCGGTCAACATCATCGACGCGGGCATGCGCAAGCAGATGGAAGTCGATGTGGTCGTTCCAGCGGAAGAGATGGGCGGCATCTGGGAGAGCGTGTATCCAGCGGTGCTCGCTCAGATCCTGGCGCACCGAAGCACGATCATCTTCTGCAATGCCAGGCGTCAGGCCGAGCGTTTGGCCGCCAATCTCAACGAGCTGGCCGGCGACGAACTGGTGAAGGCACACCACGGCTCGCTGGCCCGCGAACAGCGGGTGGTCATCGAAGACGAGCTCAAACGCGGCCTGCTGCGTGGCATCGTCGCTACCAGCTCGCTCGAGCTGGGCATCGACATGGGCGCC
>DATAJN010000039.1:0-9988 GCA_036262105.1 Ilumatobacteraceae bacterium | reverse complement strand
GGCATGTCGCGCCGCAGGCACGCCCGCACCAAGGAATGCCCTTCTTCGATCAAGGCGAGGTCCCACAGTGTTCGATCCTGGTCGCCGAGACGCACCAACGATCCGTCGGCTGCGGCTCGAGCCGGCCGGCGCGCCTCGGTGAGCAGAAGCAAGGCCAGCAGGCCCTGCGCCTCTCCTTCGTCGGGCATCAACTCGACGAGCACTCGCGCAAGGCGGATCGCTTCGCCACACAGGTCGTCGCGCACGAGCGCGTGACCGCTGGTGGCAACGTGGCCCTCGTTGAAGATGAGGTAGAGAACTGCGAGCACCGAGCGCAGCCTGTCGGGCAACTCGGCGTCATCGGGCACCCTGTAGGGGATGTTGGCGGCGCGGATCTTGTTCTTGGCGCGGACGAGCCGTTGAGCCATCGTCGACTCGGTCACCAACAGACCGCGGGCGATCTCGGGAGTCTGCAAGCCGGCGATCAGCCGCAGCGTCAGCGCCACCTGAGCCTCGGGGCTGAGAGAGGGATGGCAGCAGGTGAAGATCAATCGAAGACGATCGTCCTCCACGGGACCCACCTCCACTCGTTCCTCGGCGGTGTGCAGCAGTCGTGCCTGCCGTTGCCGATCGTCTCGAGTTGCTTCGCGGCGGAGCCGGTCGATCGCCCGGTTCTTGGCCGTCGTGATGATCCAGCCGGCCGGACTGGGCGGCAGACCGGCCTCCGGCCAACGTTGCACCGCGATCTCGAAGGCCTCCTGAACCGCTTCTTCGGCGATGTCGATGTCACCGAAGAAGCGGACCAGGCTGGCCACTGCTCGACCCGACTCGGCGCGGAACACGCGCTCGATGTCCGTTGCATCAACTGCTCCGACCATCGGACTCGGGTCAGCTCTCCGGGTTGTCCTGGAACGGACGCACTTCGACAGGTGCCGCACAGGCAACCGTCGCCTCGCGTGCCCAGGTCAGGGCGGCATCGAGATCGGCCGCATCGATGATCCAGAAACCACCGAGCTGCTCCTTCGACTCGGCGAACGGACCGTCACTGGTCAGCACGTCGCCATTGGTGACGCGAACAACCGTCGATGTGTTTGCCGGATGCAATCCGCCGGCGAACACCCAGGCGCCCTTCTCCTGGAGCTTCTGATTGAAGACGTCGACATCGTGATACGCCTTCTGCGTCGCCGCCTCGCTCGGTGGCTGCTCGCCGTCAGCCATGTACACGGACAACAGGTACTGCGTCATTTGGAATCTCTCCTTGTCTCAGGACTCGGCGGTCACCAAGTCTCGTTGCCCTCTACACGAACGCCTAGACGCGAAATCGACAGATTGCCCGAAGAGTTCTCGAGGATACTTCGACGCGCTCGAGCGATGGATAGCGTCGGCTCTTGGTGAGCGTCGGTAATGAGGGGTTCGAGATCCAGGTCGCGCACACGGCCGAGCTCGATCCGTTGGTGCTCGTCAAGGCCCGAGAGCTGCTGGATCTGGTCTTCGCCGGCGAGATGACCGACGCCGACTGGGAACATGCGATGGGCGGTATCCATGCCATCGCCTGGCGAGCCGACCTGCTGGTCGGCCATGCCTCAGTCGTTCAACGCCGAATCGTGCACGACGGGCGAGCCTTGCGAACCGGCTACGTGGAGGGTGTCGGTGTGCATCCCGAGTGGCAGCGTCAGGGTGCCGGCGGTCGGATGATGGAAGCACTCGAACGGATCATCGAGGCCGCGTACGACATCGGCGCGCTCGGCGCCACCGACGAAGCGGCGAGCCTGTACGAACACCGAGGATGGGTTCGATGGCTGGGTCCCACCTCCGCGATCACCCCTGCCGGCATTCGGCGGACACCCGACGAGGACGGCTGCATCTACGTGCTGCCCAATGCATCGACGTTGGACATCGGCGGCGAATTGACGTGCGACTGGCGCGACGGTGACGTGTGGTGACCAGGTGAGTTGCACGTGTGATTTGATGTTGCCCGGCAAGTGAATGGTTTTACACGACGAGCTGATTGGGTAGTACCGCACATAATGTCCGACTCAACCGACCGGAGACAGCCGGGCACGACGAGCAAGGCGCGCCGCTCGTGGGTGTTGGCTACCGCCGCGGTGCTGCTGTCCTCCGCGTTGCCGGCCATCACCTCGGCCTCAGTGACGGCCGCGGCGACTCCGCCGGTGGATGCCCCGCCGGTCTCGTTGATCGGGGATTCGACGATGGCCGGGATGCAGTGGAACGCGACCAGCGCCGACGACTCCCGCAACATCATCGCCAACGCGTACAAGCTCACCTTCGACGCTGAGAGTTGCCGTCGAATCGTCGTCACCAGCTGCCGAGGTCGTTTCGGCTCGATTCCACAGAGCGTTGTTCCGTTGATGAAGACGACGTTGAAGGGCAAGCTGGGCGAGGCGTTGGTGGTGATGGCCGGCTACGACGATGCTTCGATCACCAACGCCGCCGATCAGGTGGTGGCCGAAGCCGAGACGCAGGGTGTGGTCCGTGTGCTGTGGCTGAACTATCGGTCCAACACGAACTACGTCCTGCCGGGTGGCCTTGCCGCGAGAGACCTGTATGGAAGCCACAATGCGGAGCTGAACGCCGCAGCAAAGCGGCACGGCGATCTGCAGGTCCTCGATTGGGACGGATTCACTGCCAACCAACCCGGCTGGTTCGCCAGCGACGGCATCCATCTCAACCTGGCCGGTGCCGACGGCCTGGCGACCTTCATCAAGAACGCCCTCGATGCGCAGCCGGAGATCGGTCGATGTCGCGCAACGTCGGCGTTGACTGGCACACCCGACCCAGGGGTGTCGACGACGACCCTTCGCCCGACCGATGGATTCGGTTTCGTCCCGCTCGTCCCGAAGCGGGTGCTCGACACGCGCGATCCGGCGCTCGGCGGTGCAGCCGGCAAGCTCGGAACCGGTCGAACCGTCTCGATCGATGTCAGCCACATCGTGCCGACTGATGCCGCTGCAACGGTCTTGAGCGTCACCGCGACAGGCAGTTGCTTTGCCGGCTTCCTCACGGTCTTCGCCTGTGGGTCACGCCCGCCGACATCGAACATCAACTATGAAGTCGGGCGAACGACCGCAGGAGTGGCGATCACGCCCATGACTGATGGTGAGTTGTGCATCTTCGCTTCGGCGGCCACCGATGTAGTGGTCGACGTGATGGGTGCCTTCACGCCCGGCGGTGATCGGTTCCACCCGATGGCACCGACGCGGTGGCTCGACACACGCGGTGCAGCGGTCGAACTGGCGCAGATCACCGGCCCACGCGCCGCCCCGACACAGACGCAGTTGGCCATGCGCGGGCGTGCCGGCATTTCCGACGACGCGACTGGCGTGTGGCTCAACCTCACCGTCGCCGATCCGAGCGTCAACACCGTGCTGACGGCATACCCCGGTCCGTGCGGCACGGCGCCGCTCTCGTCCAACGTCAATGCCCGACCGCAGCACTCGACCGCGTCGTCGGTGCTCGTCGGCATCGGCGATGACGGATCAGTGTGCGTGCAGACGTTTGCCGGGAGCTCGCAGATCGTCGTCGACGTGGCGGGTTGGTTCGGGCCGGGTGCCGGCGGTCTGGCCTATCGGCCCACTGCACCGACGCGGTTGCTCGACACTCGGCTGAACGGTGGCCGGCCGACCCGCGCGGAGACCCCAGTATCGGTAGACGGAGTCGCGATGCTCAACGTCGTCGCCGTCCACAGCGCTGCTCTCGGTTTCGTCACGGTTCGACCCTGCGGATCACCACTGATCAGTTCACTGATCAACACCACGCCGTCCGAAGACACGGCGAACCTCATCGCTGTGGGTCCCGACGCGAGCGGCAACGTCTGCGTTCGCTCGAACCTCCTCTCTCACCTCGTCGTCGATCAGGTGGCAACGTTCGCTCCGTGATCGTCGTTGCTGTGGGCGAGGTCGTCAAGCGAGGAACTGAACGAAGATGATCTTGGCGATCATCGCCACGGGAAACACGAGTGCGTAGGCCTGGTTGACGCGGTTGTCGCCCGCCGTCCGTTCGTTGATGTATGCAAGTGCGGCAGGTTGTGTTTCGATTCCTGCGAGCATTCCGGCTGAGTCGACGATGTTGCGGCGCAACAAGAGCTCGGTCGCCAGCGGGATGGCACCAGCGAACAACAACGACACCACCAGTCCCGCGGCCACCAGTTCGAGACCGCGTCGGGTGACCACCGCGTCGGCGAATGCGGTACCGGAAGCGAGGCCCGCGCAGGCCAGGAACATCAGGATCCCGAGCTGGCGCAATACAACGTTCGCACCGTGCCCGATCTGCCACGTGACGCGACCGGTTCGGGAGAGGAAGCCGAGCACGAGCCCGACGATCAGCGGGCCACCGCCGGCACCCAGCTTCAAGTGCAGGTCACCGGGGAGCGCAACGGACACGGTGCCGAGCAGCAGCCCGGCGGCGATCCCCACAGCGAAACCGATCGGGTCGACCTCGGCCAGCCGCCGCTCGGAGTCGCCGAGGAGCCCGGCGACAGCCTCGATCGAATGAGTGGGGCCCACGACCCGAACGCGGTCACCGAGCTGCAGCGCCAACGCGCCGCGCGCCATCAGTTCATCGTCGCCGCGCCGCACCCGCGTGACGGTCACGCCGTAACGGCGGACGAGGTCGAGGTCGGCAAGGGTCCGGCCCGCCATCCGCCGGTCAGAGACGACGATCCGCCGGAAGTCGAGCACGCTTCGATCAAGCGGCAGATGCCTGTCGCCGCGTTCACCGATGGCGTCGCAGAAATCGCGCACTGCGGCTTCCGGGCCGATCACCACGATGGCATCCCCCGGCACCAGCAGATCGGCGTCTCTCGCCAGCGTCAGCGTGCCGTCGTGTTCGATCCGGCTGAACCCGATGCCCGGGTAGCGATCGCCGAGCCCGGCGACGCTCGGGAGGCCTTCGGCTTTCACGACCACGGTCCAGCTGACGATGCGTTCGGCGCGCGGTGCCGGAGGTGCGGGCTTCACGCTTGCCGGTAGCGGTAACCGGCGACCGAGCAGAAGGGTGGAGATGATCAACATCGCCACGACCGCCGTTGGATAGGCGAGCGAGTAGGCGACCACCGGGTTGCCAGAGGTCAGTGCCTCGGAAGCCGCCTGCAGCGCGGGCGTGTTGGTGGTGCTGCCGGCAAAGAGCCCGGCGCGATCGGCGGCGGGCAGGTCCAAGATGTTCGCCGCGAGCGCGCATGCGCCGGCCAGACCGCCGATCAACGAGATCGTCACCACGGCCGTCCTGGCACCGCCGCGGCGCATGCCGCTGAAGAAAGCAGGTCCGGCGGCAAGGCCGAGTGTGTACGTGAACAGCACCAGGCCCATCTCGCGGAGCACGTTCAGCCCGCTGGCGCCGCTCAGTCTGTCGTCGATGGCGCCGACACCGAGGCCGGTGAACAGGGCGGCAGCCGGCCCGAGGGCCACGCTCTTGAGCTTGATCGCTCCGATGGCGGCCGCGACGGCCATCACGACGAAGACGAGCAGCACCGAGTCCTTGGCGAATACATCGACCAGGCTGGCGCACATCAGCGCAAGACTCTCACCTCAGGCACTCCATGGACAGGGAGGCCCGAAATGGTGTCAGGACCTCATCGCTTCGATCTTGGCCAGATCGGTCGCAACGCGAGCCGCGAAGTCGGACACTTGTTGCGGATCGCGCCAGTCGCCCGCCCGCGTCTTGGCCATCGCACTTGCCGGGAAACCTGCCGCATCGGGGGCTAGGCGACCGCCGAAGGTGATGCAGTCTCGGGCACCGACCATTGCAGCCAGCTTGGCGACCTGCGGCACCGGCTTCACCTCACCGGAACGCGCCGTATCGTCGAGTGGACCGCTGCTCAGGAGCCACACGGCCCGGCCGCGCAGCGCGGCGGCCTTGCGCCGCACGAACCGACGAGCGCTTCGGTGCCATCGGTTGGCGTAGAGAGAACCCGCGACGATCACGGCGTCGTACGAATCGACGGGTCCCGCGGCGTTGGCCGGGCGCACATCGGCATGCACATCTCGCGATCCGAGTGCGTCTCCGATCATCCGCGCCAGACCAGCTGTGGAACCCCTCTTCGAGCCGTAAACGATCAGAACATTCACTCATTCAATTGTCGAAGGTCGGCTGCGCAACGAGAAGGGGCGAAGGTCCTCAACTGCCCGGGTAAGGAGCACCGTTGACCGACAACCGGATCGAGTACAGCGAGGTCGTCGCCGTGATGAAGAGCCGGTTGCGCTGCGGGCCGCCGAACACGAGGTTCGACGATTCCTCCGGAAGATGCAGCTTGCCGATCAACGTCCCATCTGGGTCGAAGCAATGCACGCCGTCGCCGGCCGCAGCCCAGATGCGACCGGCGTCGTCGAGGCGAATGCCATCGAACCTGCCCACCGTGCTTTCGGCGAACACCTCACCACCGCCGAGAGAGCCGTCGGCGGCGACGGCGAACACTCGGATGTGGTTGACCCGCGTGTCGACGATGTACAGGCGGGTCTCGTCGACAGAGAAGGCCAGGCCGTTCGGTCGCACGAAGTCGTCGGCGACGACGCGGATCTCCCCCGACGACGGATCGAGGCGAAACACGTAGCAAGCGCCGAGCTCGCTCTCGGCGCGGTGTCCCTCGTAGTCGGAATCGATGCCGTATGCCGGGTCCGTGAACCAGATCGTTCCGTCGGCGCGAACGACGACGTCGTTCGGGCTGTTGAGTCGCTTGCCCTCGTACGTGTCGGCCAGTACGGCGACCGATCCGTCGTGCTCGGTGCGGGTGACTTGCCGAGTGCCGTGCTGACAGGTCACCAGGCGTCCCTCACGGTCGAGGGTGTTGCCGTTGGAGTAGCCCGCCGGCTGGCGGAACAGACCGACACGCCCGCTCATCTCATCCCATCGCAGCATGCGATCGTTGGGTATGTCGCTCCACACCAGGTACCGGCCGGCCGGAACGTAGACCGGCCCTTCGGCCCACCGGCAACCGTCGTAGTGACGTTCAAGGCGTGAGTCGCCGCGGCACGTCGAGAAGCGATCATCGATGACTTCGAGTTGGGCGGCAATGGTCTGCGGAGAAGCGCTGCGGTGCATGCCGTCATCCTGTCGCGCACCGCACGGCGAGGCTAACCGGCGCCGCGTTTGGGCGGGCCGGTCGTCGTCGTGGTTCCGTCCGGGTACTTCACGGTCAGGTTTCGTTGCCGATCGATGGAGAGCGCGAAGCGGCGTTCATGGATGTGTCGATGGTCGGTGTGACACAGCGGCGCGAGGTCGTCGATGTCGGTTCTGCCATTGTCTTGTCCGTACCAGTCGATGTGGTGTATTTCGGTGTTGTCGAACGGCACGACGCAGCCTGGAATGGCGCAAGTGGGGTACATGACGCGCAGGATGCGACGCTGGTCGCGGCTGGCCAGGCGCTTGGAACGGCCCAAGTGGAGGTTGATGCCGTTGGCGGCGGTGATGACCGGTGTCAACACATCAGCCGAAGTAGCCATGCGACGAATCGCCTCGACCGGCAGATCGACGTCGAGCCCGAGGTCGACGTAGGTGTCGGCGTGTTCGCCGTCGAGCAGCGTCTGGGCGTCGATGAGCACGGTGAGTTCGGTGCGCACCCTCCCGCCTTTGCCATCGCACAGCGCTGCCAAGGCCAACGCCCGTAGGTGCTGCTGCTTCGACACGGGGTCCGCGGGTGCTGTGTCGGGTGTCTTGTCGTGGAACAACGAATCAACCATCGTCTGCAGCTTGCGGTCGAGGACAAGCCCAGCCTCGGGATCGAACTCACCGCGCAAGCACCACATTCCAGTCTCGCGATCTGTCCAGGTGCGCAAGCGAGTCGCCCGCTTCTGGCGCTCCAATCTGGCCATGCCGTCGTCGGCGCAGAGTTGGCGAAGCTCTCTACGCACCACCTTTTCGAACTCGCGTCGCGGAAGGATCGCTGCACCCCGGGCAAGCACGGCGCCGCGATCCGCCAGCCGGCCGCGCTGCTCAGCATCGAGGTCGCGCATCGCGCGTGTGACGACATCGACGTGGCCGGCCGAGGTGTCGCCGGCACTCAGGACAGCACCCAACTCAGGTATGGCCTCCACCGTCTTGGCGCGGTCGAACCCTCTCGTTGCCTCGATCAGCGACACGCGACCAGCGTCGGCGGCGATGCGTTCGGGGAAGATCGAGGGCGACACCCGCGCCAGCTCGGCAAGACGTGCGGCGGCGGCGACCTCCACCGAGTCCGCCCAGCCGCGCACGTGACGAAGATCGGCCAACAGCCGAGTGACCGAACCCTGGTCAGCAGCAACGATGTCGATCCCTACGATCGGCTCCACCAGCGCACAAACCGACACGACTCATCCCTTCGAGATCACGAGCTCATCTTGATGACAACCGGGGAAAGTCGCTGACCATCAGCGTACGACAGGGGTGTGACAGGGTGACGCCCTGCCTGCCGAGCAACCCGCCGAAACCGCGCGAATCGTGGAGCGGTTCTTGAAGGCCGACCTACCTCCGCAGACGTGGATGCCCAGTCGCCGCATCGAGCAGCGACACCAGTTTGTAGACGGTCTCCGTTGCGGGCATCGCCGTATCGGTGAGCCGGCCGCTTCCACGTCTTGGAGCATCGACGTCTTGTGCTCGCCCACCTTTTCCGCACCCTCGATGCGCTGCTCGATCGAGAGACGCAAGTGCAAACCGAGCTTCTCGGCGACCTCCGATGCTTCAGCCATCATCTCTGCGGCGAGCGCGCGAGTGGGGGGAAACCGGCAGATCTCGGCGAGAGTTGCGCGCGTGAGAGCGCTGATGGGATTGAAGGCCAGATTGCCCCAGGCCTTCACCCATAGGTGCGATCGGATGTCGGTGAGCACTCGCGACTTGAAGCCCGCCGTCGTGAGCGTCTGGGCGATCTCGACGACGCGCGTTGATCGTTCGCCATCGAGTTCGCCAACCGGGAACCGATCACCTTCGATGAGCCGGATGACACCCGGCGCATCGCGTTGGGCCGCCGGGTAAGCGATCGATCCCACGATTCGATCGGTTGGAACGAGACGTTCGAGCGTGCCATCGGGGTCGAGTGCCTGCAGGCGATGACCCTCGTACGAGCCGGGGAACTTCTGGAAGAACCACCACGGCACCCCGTTCTGCAACGGGATCACCACGGTGCTGTCGTCATACAGCAACGACAGCCGATCGGCTACCGCAGTGATCTGATGCGCCTTCAGCGCCAGGAACACGAGGTCTTGAGGACCGAGATCGGCGAGGTCGTCGGAGGCGCGGCCGACCGATGCCACGAGCACGGCACCGTCGGGCTCGACGAGCTTCAGTCCGCCTGATCGGATCGCATCCAGGTTGTCACCGCGAGCCAACACGCTGACGTCGTGGCCGGCGATCGCCAGGCGAACGCCCAGCAAGCCGCCGATCGCTCCCGCACCCACGATGCACACGCGCACCGGCCAAAGCTAGATCAGCAAGTTGGGATGCGCAGACCCGGCTGCGCGATAGTCACACCGATGGCAGACAGCGAAACGACTGGCGATTCGGCGCCGAGTCCCAACACCGTGGCCGACCTCTTGCCTGGCGATGCAACGGGGCCTGCACTGCTCACGGTCGACAACGTGGTGATGGATCACGCCGCATTGCGGGGTGAGGTCGACCGGCTGGCCGGACAACTTCGCGCGGCAGGGTTGCGTGCCAACGACCGAATCGCAATCGTGCTGCCCAACGGACCGGAGATGGCGTTGGTGCTGCTGGCGGCGATGTCGGTCGGGTGCGCGGCACCGTTGAACCCCAAGTACCGCGAAGACGAGTTCCGCTTCTACCTCGACGATCTGCATGCAGCCGCGCTGATCACCATCGACGGCGCCTCGCCCGCTGCGCATTCAGCGGCACCGGTGGGCACCGTCTCGATCGACGCACGAGGCGAGGGCCTGTCGATCGACCTCATCACCGCTTCACAGGCGTCGACGTCGTCGACCGACCGCCCGGCAGCCGACGACCAAGCGTTGGTCCTGCACACCTCGGGAACGACTTCGCGACCGAAGATCGTGCCGCTGCGCCAACGCAA
>DATAJN010000038.1:0-4686 GCA_036262105.1 Ilumatobacteraceae bacterium | reverse complement strand
ATCCCAGCCTTCTCGGCGGCGATGTGCCCCGTGGTAGGGCCGGCGAACTCGTTGTGGTCCATGCCGATGTTGGTGATCACCGCGACCTGTGCGTCGACAACGTTGGTGGCGTCCCACCGCCCGAGCACTCCGACCTCCACGACTCCAACATCGACGGCCAGGTCGGCAAACCATCGAAAGGCCGCGGCTGTCGTGATTTCGAAGTAGGACGGCCGCACACCGGTGAGCATCTCCAGATCGGCGACCGCGGCGACCTGTTCGGCGAACTCCTCATCGCTGATGATCTCACCGTCGCGGCTCATCCGTTCGTTGGGCCGCTCGAGATGAGGGCTGGTGTAGGTGCCGACTGTGAGGCCATGAGCCATCAGCAGGCGGCTGATCATCTGCGACGTCGAGCCCTTGCCGTTGGTGCCCGTGACGTGGATGACCGGGTACGCATGTTGCGGGTCGCCCATCGCACCGACGATGGTTCGCATGCGCTCGACTGTCGGCGATTCGATTCGCCCGGTCTTCTCATAGCTGGCGTGGGCGTCGAGATACGCCAGCGCATCGGAGTAGGTCATCGTCTCGGCAGCACGTTTCTAGGCAGCACAGTGCTGCGCTTCACAGTCGCGTCAGCTGGCCTCGCGGCGCGGCCGCTTGGCCTTCGGCTCGCGGGGAACGAGCTTGGGATTGATCTTCTTCTGGACCGTGTCGACATCGATCGACACCGAGCCAACATCGCTGCGACCCGGCAGCTCGTACATCGTGTTGAGCAACACCTCTTCGAGGATGGCGCGCAGGCCGCGGGCGCCTGTGCCACGTAGCAGCGCCTGATCGGCGATCGCCTCGAGTGCCTCGCGCGTGAAGTCGAGCTCGACGTCTTCGAAGTCGAAGACCTTGCGATACTGCTTCACCAACGAGTTCTTCGGCTCGGTGAGGATCTTGATCAACGCGTCGCGATCGAGACTGCGAACTGCGCCGATCATCGGCAGGCGGCCGACGAACTCGGGGATCAGTCCGAACTTCAACAGATCTTCGGGAAGCACCTTGGTGAACAGTTCCCCGGGATCCTTGTCGGCCTTGCTGCGCACAGTGCCGTGGAAGCCGACGCCCTTGTGGCCGATCCGGCTCTCGATGATCTGCTCGAGCCCGGCGAACGCCCCGCCGCAGATGAACAAGATGTTGGTGGTGTCGATCTGGATGAACTCTTGATGCGGGTGCTTGCGACCACCTTGCGGGGGCACGGAGGCGACGGTGCCTTCGAGGATCTTCAACAAGGCCTGCTGCACGCCCTCGCCGCTGACGTCGCGAGTGATCGACGGGTTCTCGCTCTTGCGGGCGATCTTGTCGATCTCGTCGATGTAGATGATGCCGGTCTCGGCCTTCTTCACATCGAAATCAGCTGCCTGGATGAGCTTGAGGAGGATGTTCTCGACGTCTTCGCCGACGTAGCCGGCTTCCGTGAGCGCGGTCGCGTCGGCAACGGCGAAGGGCACGTTGAGCAGGCGGGCCAGCGTTTGGGCGAGGTGAGTCTTCCCGCAGCCCGTCGGGCCGAGCAGCATGATGTTGCTCTTGGCCAGCTCGACTTCGTCGCGGCGGCCGACGCTGCTGTTCTGCTGGTACTGGATGCGCCGATAGTGGTTGTAGACGGCGACCGACAGGATCTTCTTGGCTTCGTCCTGACCGACGACGTAGTCGTCGAGGAACGTACGGATCTCACGCGGCGTCGGCAGTTCTTCGAAACGGACCTCTCCGGAATCGGTGAGCTCCTCCTCGATGATCTCGTTGCACAGGTCGATGCACTCGTCGCAGATGTAGACCCCGGGCCCGGCAATCAGCCGCTTGACCTGCTTCTGCGACTTGCCGCAGAACGAGCATTGCAGCAGCTCACCGGTGTCGCCGAATTTCGCCACGGTTCAGTCTCCTTGCTCGCCCTAGGACGGTTCGTGCGGCTCAGCGAATCGGACCGGTGCGGTCGACAGCATCACGAGACGAGATCACATCGTCGATGATGCCATACGCGAGGGCCTCGTGTGCTTCCATAACGAAATCGCGGTCTGTGTCCAGGTGGACGCGCTCGATGGTCTGGCCCGTGTGCTTCGACATGATCTCTTCGAGAAGGTCGCGCATGCGCAGGATCTCTTTGGCCGCCAGTTCGAGATCGGTGACCTGGCCGTACCCGACCTGACCATACGGCTGGTGGAGCAGGATGCGGCTGTGCGGCAGGGCCAGGCGTTTGCCTTTGGTACCCGCAGCGAGCAACACCGCAGCCGCCGACGCCGCCTGACCGAGGCAGATCGTGGCGATGTCGTTCTTGATGAACTGCATCGTGTCGTAGATCGCGAACAGGGCCGTGATATCTCCGCCTGGGCTGTTGATGTAGAGGTTGATGTCCTTGTCGGGGTTTTCGCTCTCCAGGTGGATGAACTGAGCGCAGATCAAGCTGGCGATGCTGTCGTCGATCGGCGTCTGCAGGAAGATGATGTTCTCCTTGAGCAGTCGCGAATAGAGATCCATGCCACGTTCGCCACGGCTGGTCTGCTCGATGACGTTGGGAACCAGATAGTTCTTGGACTCAATCATGGTCGTGCCCCTCGTGGTCGTGGTCGCCGTGTTCGTGATCGTGGTGGTCGTGGTCGTGGTCGCCGTGTTCGTGATCGTGGTCGTGGTCGTGGTCAGTCTTACCGATCACGAGCGCACGATCGATCGGGTTGCCTTCCGGGTCGACCACCTCGACGTGCTCGAGCAGCCAGTCGAGCGCCTTCGTCTTGCGCATCTGAGCGAGGAGATCGGTGACCGCATCGTTCTTCTCGTAGGCCTTGCGCACCTCGCCAGGCTTCTGACGCACCTGCGTGGCGATGCGCGCGTACTCGGCGTTGAGGTCGTCGTCGGTCACCTCGACGCCTTCGGCGACACCGACCGCGCGCAGGGCAAGATCGACCTTCACGGCACGCTGGGACAGAACCTTCAGGCTCTCGACGAAGGCAGCAGCATCTTGGCCGGTGAGCTGCAACCACTGGTCGACGGTGACGCCTTGCGATTGCAGCTGCTGGACAGTGGCCTGCACGCGGGCCTGCAGGTCGGCTTGCACCATCGACTCGGGCGGGTCGATGTCGACCAGTTCGGCGAGAGCCGACGTGGTGCGCTCCAGGAACTGGTTGCGAGTCTGGTTGAGCTTGCCGGCGCCGATTCGCTCGGCCAGCGATGCACGCCATTGCTCGACGGTGTCGAACTCGCCGAGGTTGTCGCTGACCCAGTCGTCGGTGAGCTCTGGCAGCACCATCTCTTGAACCTTGGAGACGTTGACGACGAAGTCGGCCGGCTCGCTGGTGCCGTTGGGCGTCGCCGTGAAGCTGAGCTCGTCGCCCGCCGAGGAGCCGGTCAGCTCCCCGTCGAAGCTCTCGGCCACCCAGCCACTGCCGACGTTGTACAGCCAGTCCTCGGTGTTCAAGCCGGCCACCGGCTCGCCATCGCGGGTACCGGCGATGCTCACCGTGACGTGGTCACCCGACTGCACGGGCCGGTCGACGTCGACGAGTGTGCCCTGGCGGCGCAACTCGGCTTCGACTGCCTCGTCGATCTCGGCCTGAGTGGCCGTCGGCGAAGTGAGCTCGACGCGCAGGCCGCCGTAACCCGGGACGGTGATCTCCGGCCGCACTTCGCACGTGGCATCGAACGACACCGGGCCGGTTTCCTGGCCGGCCGTGAACTCGATGCTCGGGGTGGAGATGAGGTCGATGTCGTGGTCGCGAACGGCATTCGCCAGGTATTGCGGCACGGCGTCGCGCAGCGCCTGCTCGCGCGCTGCGGCCAAGCCGATGCGAGCCTCGAGCACCTTGCGCGGCACCTTGCCCGGCCGAAAGCCCGGGAGTTTCACCTCTTTGGCGATGGTCTTGAATGCGGTGTCGATGTCGCGGTCGAACTCGGCTTCGTCGATCGTCACCGACACCTTCACGAGCTTTTTGACGGGTGCGTCTTCTGGGTTGTCCTCTACGGGCGCGATCGTGCTCATCACAGATCGTCGATGCTATCGGTCGGCCCTCTCATCGGGCAGACTGTGACCATGACCCAATGGAAGCCTCATGCGCTGGCCAAACCCCATGCGGACCAGCTTGATCTGAAGATCGGCGACCGGGTCGAGAGCACGGTCGAGCTCGATTCCGGTGTTCCGGCGGGCACTCCCGGAAAGGTCATCCTTGCCAACGGGTTCAACTGGCAGCGCTATCGAGTGGCCTTCACCAACGGCGTCGAGGTCGGCGATCTCGACCAGCGCAACATCGTTCCCATCGGGCGCACGGCCAAGCGTCTCGCCAAGGCAGCCAAGCGCGCCTGATCCCGATGATGCGTGGAGTGTTTCCCGCCCACCTCCCCGTGTGGAGTGTTTCGGGGCACCCCGTCCTGTTGGCAAACACTCCACAGGGGCTTTGGGAGTGATGCTCCACCGATTTCCCGGGCTCCGGCCGGAGTGGTCGCGGTTCGACGGCCCGGCAGGCACGCAGATGGTCGACTCGGCGATCACGGCTATGGCCGCGTGGATGGCCAGCGGCAACACCGCCTCGAACGGTGGCCCGTTCGCCGCCGCCCAGGAATGCCAGCGGTTGATGGACCGCACTCGTGCTGCGGTCGGCCGGCTCCTCGGAGGCGACGCCGAGGGGATCAGCTTCGGGCCGAACATGACCTCGCTCACCTTCGCCATTTCGCGGG
>DATAJN010000037.1:0-5488 GCA_036262105.1 Ilumatobacteraceae bacterium | reverse complement strand
GCTGAGTCCCCGACTCGTGCTGCCCGTTGATCGGGTGCCAGACCGTGATGCCGTTGGTCCGTGCGGCGTCGGCCTGCGACTGGTGCGACTACGAACGATCGTGACGCACACCTGCTGACGGCGGAGACGCGAGCAGTGCCGTTGCTGAGGGCCGACTTGATCGAGCGCTTTGGGGCGTGTCAGGCCCATTAAGGCGAAGTGAATGCGGGCGGCCCGGGTATCCGCGATCCCCACGAAGGGTGTAACTACATTTCATCCGAGTGTTGGTGGCCCATGACACGGTAGAGGTCCCGGGTTCGAGTCCCGTCACGCCCACCATCTGCTGCGCCGTTTGACGAATCCGCCCCTTTGCGGGGCGCACCGCGCACAGACCCCCGGAGCGAATGACCACCACTTGATACCATGGCACATGGCACGCTCAGCAAGAGAGGCCTCGGGGGCGCGGCTTTGGCCGGCTCTCGTTGCTGGAGCGCTGCTCGTTGGGTCCGTTTGGACACGACCAGACATCGGCGCAGCCCTCGTCATGCTCGGCGCCGCGTTCTTTCTTCTTGAGCGTTGGCGACCCCTACGCGCTCAGGCGTCAGCCCTCCGACGACCCGGCGCAGCGACTGACGCGACCGGGTTCATCGTCGACGAAATCGTCGCTGGGATTGGCCTCACCGGTGTGCTCCTGGTCGTGCTTCCGGTCGTCGGCCAGGTGATGCCCGCAGACGTGCCCCGATACCTCTCGGCGCAACCCGGATGGCTCCGGTGGGCCGAGGCCTTCGTGGTGTCAGAGGTCAGCGGCTACTGGGGCCATCGTCTGAGCCACCAGATCCCAGCGCTCTGGCGATTCCACCGAGTACATCACTCCGCCCCGCAACTGGATTGGTTGGCCCCAAATCGACGCCACCCGATAGATCTGATTGTTGCTCGGTCGTCGACGTCCCTACCGGTGCTGATGCTGGGCTTCACCGTGCCAACAGTGATCACCTACTTCGCGCTCAAGCGCATTCAAGGTCTGTTCGTTCACGCCAACGTAGATCTGCGGTTCGGTCCGCTTGAACGAGTCGTCGCCACACCGTTCTTCCATCACTGGCATCACAGCGCCGAGCCCGGAACCTGGAACAAGAACTATGCCGGATCAATCCCGGCTGTCGATTGGCTGTTCGGCACGCTCCATCTGCCCGCTCATTGGCCACGGGCCTATGGCTGCGAAGGAAGCGTGCCGGACTCGGGCTACGTCGCTCGCATTGTTTCGCCCTGGAAGGTCGCCGGCAATCAGGCGACAAGCTCCGACCCGGTGACTCGCTGGCCTGGCAGACAGCACGATGGCACTGGGATCAAGGGGTCGTCACGTCTGTCGAGTCAACTCCGTGGGCGCTTCGACTCGTAGGTCACCGCCACTCTTTCGCCGAATGGGCTGGCCCGCTCGATCGTGCTGGTGATGATCTGGCCGGCTCCGACACCCTTTGCTTCGTACATTGCGCTGTCGGCGTCGTGCAGCAAGCTTCGTGGGGTGCAAGAGATACCGGTGGCGATGCCGATGCTGGCGGAGATACGCACGGTCGCTCGGTCGAGCTTGAACGGTTGCACCAGGACGCGCAACAGGCGCTTGGCGACTTCTTGAGGTTCTTCGGGGTAGGCGATGCCTTCAAGGAGCACGACGAACTCGTCTCCTCCCAAGCGGGCGACGGTGTCGGCATCGCGCAGGCAGCCCTGGAGCCGGTCGGCGCATTGGATCAGCAGTTGATCGCCGACCTCGTGACCGTAGGAGTCGTTGACGACTTTGAAACCGTCGAGGTCGATGAACAGCACTGCGACCGCGGCCCCGACCCGAGGGGCCATTGCCAAAGCGTGTTCGAGTCGATCGAGCAGTAGCCGCCGATTCGGCAGGTCTGTCAGCGGATCGTGCAGCGCCGCCCGATGCAGTTGCGCCTCGAGGTGCTTGCGGACGGTGATGTCTTGGACGCACAGGACCCGCCCGGCGAGTGTGCCGCCCTCGTCATGCAGCAGCGACAAGGTGACATGAGCCGCGAACGAGGTCCCGTCGGCCCGGCATCGGGTCAGCTCAGCCCGTCCGACCCCATGGCGAAGGGTCTCGGCCATCAGTGATTGGACCGGACCGTCCCACTCGTCCGGACTGTAGAAGACACTGCCTTTGGACGCTTTGAGCTGCTCAAGCGTGCAGCGGTGCATGGTCAAGAAAGCATCGTTGGCGTAGACGATCCATGCTTCGTTGTCGACCACGGCAACGCCTTCGCCGACCTGTTCGGCGATCCTCGACAGCATTCGCAGCCGACCGAGGCCAGTCACCGTCGCCGCGGTGCTCAAGAAGTCGTCGTGTGTCGCGTCGGACATCAGATCGGTTTGCACCCCCATGAATCGGTCGAAACTGCGTCGCGCTTGCAGATGAGGATCTCGTAGATCGTTGGCTGGTCGATGATTGATTCATCGTAGGTCCGACCGGAACAAAGCGGCGCGGGGGTTTGCAGGCTCAGGACGTGGGTCCCGCCTCAGGTGATCTTCACGCCGAAGTGCGTTAGAGCCATGACACGGTAGAGGTCCCGGGTTCGAGTCCCGTCACGCCCACCAGCGGATCCTCGACGGTCATGCCGCGATGGCTGTGTCAGTGACCGAGTGCCTTGTTGAGGGCGCTTGTGGCGGCCGTGATGACTTCATTGACTCCGACTGCTCGGTATGCGGATTCCGAAGTCGAAGTGTTGTTGGGGATGACGAACAGGGGGTTGACCCACGAGATCGTCCGACCAACCTGTACGAAGGCGTTGATGAAGTATCGCTCCATGGGCGGGGAGGAACGGTTGATCGTGGTGTGCTGACCGATGAGAACCTGTCGGTCGCCGTGAGGTGGTATCTCGAATGGTTCGAGGGGACCGTAGACATGGGGCGGCACCCAGGCTTCCGTCGTCGACGCCCAGCCAACGCCCGTGATCGACATCAGGCGGTCATACAGCTCGAACCAGCACTTTGGCAAGACAGCGCTGTCAATCACGTCCATAGCCCGTGACGCATCTTCGCGTGTTGCGAAGACCAGCACCTCATGGAACAGGTAGTTGTTGCCGCTGACAAACTGGTGGGCGGTAGCGGACTTGGCCGTTGGCGGGAACAGTCCCACGGCTGTGAGCAGTTCACAGTCGGGCAGCGCTGCAATCGTATCCGCGGCCTGTAGCGGGAGACCGGACTCGCCCCAGGCGTAACCGCTTGTCCATTGGATGCCGAGGGCGTCGGTGGTGATCAGAGCACGCTCCGCCAACGGCAGGGCTTCTCCTTGATTCACGTCGTGCAATTCGTTTGACACATTCTGGGATTGTCGGGCGCGAATGAGCACGGCGCCGGTTGCGATCACCGCGACGCACGCGACCGCGGCGAGAAGAGATTTCGAGAAGGGCCTTTTCTGGTCGAAGCGTGAAGAGTCGGGTGCCAGGGCGATGTAGTCATCCGGGGATTCGAGCGGTAGTGCGTTCGGTCCGCGAGGCATCAGGCCGTCGTCAGTGTCCGATCTCGTGAAATCAGCAAGGAGTTGCGCGCGGAGGGTGCTGCGGAACTCGTTCGAAGGCGTGACATCGACGAGTTCGATCGCGGCGCGGACCGGGTTGCCGTTCATGCGGGCTTCTCCGTGAGGCTGGCGGCCAATGCCCTACGTGCTCTGCTCAACAAAGACTTCGTGGCCTCGAGCGATCGATCGAGCATGGACGCGATCTCTTGCGCGGGAAGCTCGTCTACGTACTTGAGGATCAGCACCATGCGGTGCTCGGGACTCAGGTCGTGCAGCATCTCCAACACACGAGACGGATCTGCGCCGTCGGGCAAATCACACTCGAACGAGTCCGACCTGTCAACCCCCACCAGTGCGAGGTGCCGCTCATCGCGGGCTGCCCGGCGGTAGTGGTCGATCAGCTTGTGGCGAGCAACTCCCATCAGCCAAGGCATCGTGAGCGCCTCTGGCCGGCCAGCCTTGGCAGCACTAGCTGCAGCAGCGAACGTTTCTTGCGTCAGGTCCTCTGCTTCGGAGCGATTGCCCACCACGGAACGCGCAAGGTAGCTGTACACGTCATTGAGCGCGTGGTCGTAGAACTCGGCGAACGCTGTCGACGAGATCACGGTCGCTCCCTCCACGGTCGCGACGACCTTCATATCCGTTACGTCGTAGCACAAACGTGAAAAGCGTCGCGTCGCGAGAATTTCTAGCCGCGACGCTTTTGCCGGTCGGGCGACGACGTATGGGACATGAAGCGTGCGGTGAGCTTCCCGACAAGCGAAGGAGAACAGCCATGAGGGCGATACACGGGCATTCCCGGTCCGGTAGGGGTCGTAGCGTGGTCTTTGGGCTTGTGCTGATTGCTGGCTACGCCGTCCAGTCCGTCGCAATGAGTCACGGAGTGGCTGTGGCCGACGGCGGTCGGGATCATCATCGACGTTCTGCTGATGTGACTTTCACGAAGTGGGTCGTGAGAGGGCCTGCAGATCCGTCGACGCTGGCCGGGGTGCTGATGGTCGGAGTGGTCGGTGGCGATGTCGGCGATGGCCGGTTCGCCGGCAAGGTGCTCAGCGACGACACGCTCTCCGTCCCCGGTTTTTGGCTGGCCCGCGTTCGTTATGAGTTCCGCGGGACCGAGCACTCCTTCGTCACCAATATCCACGTGACAGAGGACGACACGAAGCTGCCGATTACGGCCACGATCCGCGGTGTTGTCACCAAGGGATGGCTGACCGGCGCCCGCGTGACCGGGGAATACACACAGCAAACCTCGTGTCCAATTGCAACACCGGGCAATGTGTTCGGCACCATCTGCTGGCAGGGCACGCTCCACCTACAGGCCGGCCACGGGGACGACTGACGCACCTGTGCGGACGCATGGGTGTTGGGAGGAGGGTTTCATCGTGGCTCATCAAATCTCGCGCAAGGACTTTCTTCTGGCAGCCGTTGGCCTCATCGCGGCGGGGGCCGCCGTCCAGGCGTGCGGCAGCGACGGCGCTGCGAGTGGCTCCCCTGATTCCGCCGCCGCCCTGAGTCTGTGCGCCAAGGACGGTGCGAAGGACGGCGGGATCGACGATCCATTGCATCATCTCGTCGTGCCTGCGGCCGATATCAAAGCGGGCGTCTCGAAGACGTATTCGATCAAAGGTCAGCAGACGCACGATCACAAGGTCACACTTGAAGTCGCTGACTTCGCCAACCTTGCCACTGACTCGAAGGTGACTGTCAGATCGACAAGTGCCCTCAGCCACTCGCACACGTTCGAAGTCGTCTGCGCATAGCCGTTCGTCACTCGTCGCCCGAGCCATGATGGTGTGATGGGATTTCGCACCATCTTCGAGCCGTTTCGAATTCACTCCGTGGAGCCGCTGGTGATGACGACGGAGGACGAACGGCGGCGCGCGATTCGCGAGGTCGGCTACAACCTGTTCGCTCTTCATTCCGACACCGTTCTGGTCGATCTACTCACCGACTCCGGTACCGGGGCGATGTCACGTGATCAGTGGGCGG
>DATAJN010000036.1:0-4229 GCA_036262105.1 Ilumatobacteraceae bacterium | reverse complement strand
ATCACCGACAACGCGACCTTCAGCCCCGACGGGACACGGCTGTACCTGGCGGGTGGCAGGGACGGCGATGTCATCGCATTCTCGATTCCAGACGGCAACGAGATCGGTCACCTCGACGGGTTCCCCCACGATCCGGACTCGACGTTCGAGTGGACAACCGCGGGCCTCGCCTTCGTGGAGCGTGATCTGCTCGCTGTCGGATCCACGACCGGAACGGTACGTCTCGTCGATCCCACCACATTCGCGGATGTCGGCTCGCTCCCGTTCCCGTCGGGGAAATCGAACCTACTCACGGCATTCAACGGTGGGAGGAGCCTTCTCGGTGAGGGACCGACGGGGAGGATCCGATGGGATCTCGGGTCAGCGAGCCGCAAGTGGGAGACCGATGAGACGACCTTCGCTCGGAACCAGGTGAATGAATCCGATCCCTGCGCGATCGCGGACCAGATCAATCGTCTGTACTGCGCTGACGCATCAGGTCGTCTGGAGGAGCGGGATTTGTCGACCGGCGGCCTGATCCGCGCCTTGGACGCGCAGAACGGCGCTGCTGGTTCGCTCTGGATCGCCCGCAACGGTACCGAACTGGTCAGCTTCCCCAGCCAGACGCAGATCGTCTCACGCTGGCGTATCGACGGCTTGGGCCCCGTCAGCCGACGACTGGGAAGCGGCTATCAGCCCGTCTCGTACAGCCCCGACGGACGGCGACTCATTGCGCGGCGAGCGACGGCAGCCGGAGACCCGAGCGACCTGGTCGTACTCGATGCTGCGACCGGCGGAACGATCGGTTCACTCACAGGATGGGGCTTCGCCGGATGGTCGAGCGACCGCACGTTGATCGGAGCAAGAGTGGCGCCCGACGGAACGCTGGTTCTCGAGGCCTACGACGTCGGGACCAAGACGATCTCTGCATCGATCTCGTTCCCTGAGATCGCCTGCCCAGATCCGAACTGCGGAGCCATTTTCGAGAGCGAGCATCGCCTCTGGATCGCACCATTCGTGCGCAAGATCTTTACGATCGACAAGGACACGATGCAGCGGATCGAACCGACCCTCCCCGTCATCGGGTTGAACTACCTATCGGGCAGTGGCGACGGTGATCGCGTAGTGGTTTCGAGTGACGAAGGCATCGCCGTTTTCGATGGCCAATCGGGCGCTCGGCTCGGCGTGATCAAGGCTGACTCGTTCAACGGCACGAGCATCGTGATGCGTCTCGCCGTCGCATCGGGCGGACGGCTCGTCGCGGCCACGGTCGAAGGCGACGTTCTCGTGTACGACCTGGAGACGCGCAACGTGCTCCACAACCTGAGCGGTGCACGGGGATTTACCGATGTTTCCGTCAATGGAGACGGGAGGGTCGCGATGGCGACGGGCCAGGACCACTCCGTCACCCTCTACGACGTCCCGAGCGGGGAGCAGATCGGCGACCGGCTGGTCATCCCCGAAGGCGAGCTTGCTGCGGGTGCTCTCCGACCCGACGGCAAGGCACTGGCGATCGGTGGGGGCGCCGACAAACCGTTCCTGGTGTGGGATCTCGACCCGGAGCATTGGGTGACGGCCGCCTGCGAGCTTGCCGGCCGCAACCTGACAACAGACGAATGGGCCACCTATATCGGCGACTTGGCCGAATATCACCCAACATGCCCCGCGTACCCAGTGACTTGACGCGATCTTGAAAGAAACAGCTTGAGGACTGCGTTCATCGCGCCGATGAGATTTGTGTCTGCCAGGAGCGTTTCTGGGGCGACGGGTAGCTCGGGCAAAGCGTCGCGCCATCACTGTCCGAGCGCCCCCTAGCTTGCTCTACCCATCCAAGGACGTCGTCGCATGGCCGACAGGTCAGTCAACCGGAATTCGACCAACAGAGTGGTCGATTTGTATGTCGGCGTTGTCGCACTCGTCGCATTCGGCTTGACAGCCAGCGTTTACGTTCTCCAAGGCGGTGACGTCATCGTTTCGTCACAGATCGGCCACGTGGCGGTGTTCTGTGGCTTGCTCGTGATCGGCGAGACCAGAACGAACTGGTTCCGCTTCGGTGATGGTGGAGAGGTGACTCCGGGGTGGGCCTTCGCATTCAGCATCGTGCTGCTCGGTGCACCCATCGTTGCCATCGCTGCGATCGCCGCATGCACCATGTACGTCGATCTGCGGGACCACAAGTCGGTCACGAAGATCGTGTTCAATGCTGCACAGATCACTGCGTCGCTTGCGGCGGGCGCGCTCCTTCTGCAGCTTCTCGGTCTGCGCTCACCGATCACGAACGTCGAGAGGTTGACGTATCGCGGAGGCCTCGGAATCGTCTTCGCCGGTGCTCTCGTGTTCATCGCCAACGGGTTGATGACGTGCATCGTCTTGGCCCTGCACTACAAGACCACCGTTCGCTCGATGATGGGCCGCAGCTTCTTCCTCAGCGTCTCCGCCGACGGCGCGTTGCTCGCTCTTTCTCCGATCTTCGTGGCCGCGATCAGCTACAGCATGCTGATGCTTCCGCTGTTGGGTGTAACGGCGTGGATGATCTACCAGAGCACTCAGCAGGCCTTGAAGCGAGCGCACGAGGCCACCCACGACAGTCTCACTCGTCTGCTCAATCGACAGACGTTCAACAACCACCTTTCCGGGTTCCTGGCATCGAGCCTCGATGATGATGTTCGCGGTGTGGTGTTGCTCTTGGATCTCGACGGCTTCAAAGAGATCAACGATCGTCTCGGTCACCAGACTGGCGACCTGGTGCTGCAGGGCTTTGCCGACCGGCTCAGGCTGGCCGCGCCCGACACTGCCGTGATCTCGCGTCTGGGTGGCGACGAGTTCGTCTTGCTGATCCCGGACGTCGACTCGGAGGAATCGACGACCAAGATGGTCGAGCAGTTGCGCATCGAACTGTCCCGACCGATCGTCGTCGACAGCTTCCCGCTGTCGGTCGGCCTCAGCATCGGCTTGGCGTTCATCCCGGTGCACGGCCGAACTGCTGAGGACCTGTTGAGTGCTGCCGACGTGGCGATGTACCGAGCCAAGCGATACCGAACCGGTGTCGAGAGCTACAAGGCGCTCGGATCGCGTCCAGAACGAGGACGACTGGGGTTGCTCGGTGAACTGGCGAGTGCCCTCACGCAGGATCAGCTGAAGATCCACTATCAGCCGCTGACACGTTTCCGTGACGGTGCTCCCGACTCTGTCGAGGCGCTGCTGCGTTGGGAGCATCCAACACTCGGTGATGTGCCGCCCGGTGACTTCATCACGCTCGCCGAGCACACCGATCTCATCCAACCACTGACGCAGCTGGTGCTCACCCAGGCAACTCGTGACGCGCGACTAGTCGAGCGCTTCGACACCCGGATGGCCATCAACGTGTCGGCCCGAAACCTGCAGGACCGAAGGTTTCCGGCGACCGTTCTCAAGGCATTGGATGATGCCGCGCTCAACCCATCGCGTCTCGAGTTGGAGATCACCGAGAGTGCCCTTGCCAGCGAGCCTGAGCGCAGCCTGTTCGCCATCAGCGCGTTGCGTGAGGCCGGTGTGCGAGTGGCAATCGACGACTTCGGCACGGGCTACTCGTCGTTCGGGATGCTTCGCGAGCTCACGTTCGACCGACTGAAGATCGACGCCAGCTTCGTGGATGGGATCGCCAACAACCAACGTCAGCAGCACCTTGTCGGAGCAATCGTCGCGCTGGCCAAGCGGCTCGGCATCGAGACCGTCGTCGAAGGTGTCGAAACCGAGGAGGCGTGGGTCACCCTCCGCGATCTCGGCTGCGACATCGCTCAAGGCTTTCTCGTCTGCCGCCCGTTGCCGCTGGAGGATCTCGTCGAGTGGCTCGACATCCGCCAATCGATGTCGGTGCTGGAACACTTGTCTTCCGCTGATCGAGGATTCAAGCTGCAGGGCAGAGGGACGCCGTCGGTATAGGGTGACATGGTGCACGTTCGGGCTGATCTCATCGCAGCTCACCGTGAGGCGTGGGCTGCGCTCGCCAGACCGGGCACGTGGTGGACCGGGTGGCAACGCGCTGAGCTCGCCGCCACGGCACTGGCGGCGATGACGGCATCCGACCCGCTCCCGCCGTGGATTGCGCCGTCGACCGTCGATGGCTGGCTGACGGAGGATCGTTCTGCGCCGAACGCGGCGCACGACGCCATCTACCGAATTGCCATCCATGCAGCCACGCTCACCGAGCCGTGGTACATCGAAATGCGTGACGAGCTGACTGACCTTGCCTACGTCGAGATCGTCGCCAT
>DATAJN010000035.1:0-3529 GCA_036262105.1 Ilumatobacteraceae bacterium | reverse complement strand
GTGACGAATGTCGGCGGCCTGGATGCGCCAAGTCGTCGTGCGGAGTTCCAGACCGTCGAGTCGGTCGGAGCGGCGGGTCGGCGAGAAGCCTGCTGCTCCAGCCCGGAAGAAGTTGGAGGCCTCGGTGGTCGAGGCGAAGAGCTCGCTGTCGGCCAACTCGTCTCGCATCCCCACGGCAGCATCGACGAAGCACTGCGAATGGCGAGCGGTGAAGGCGACCGCAATTGCGTCAGCCGACTCGGCGCTCTTGAAGTCCGCCCTCTCGTGGCGGCCGGGGAACAGGCGGTCGCCCACGGCGACGTTCACGATGGCCGCGCTGTGACGCGTCGGGATGTATACGCCCGTCCTTAGTCCGGTCTCGTCGTACCACTGGACAGCAAAGCGATGAGCGGCGTTCTCACTCGTGAGGCCCAGGCGTGCTGGCACGCCGCGGGGTCGCAGCTGTCCGAGCCGGATGAGGCAGATGCCGGCTACGGCCCATCCGTTGACGAGCTGCGGCTCGAATGGCGCTGGGATCATCGTTGCAGCGATGTCCCGGTCAAGCCGGTAGTTGATCAGCAGTCGGCGTTCAATGACGCCTTGCATTGTCGGCACTCTCATCCGGGTCACTCCCTGCTTGTCGTTGACGCTGTCTATTGGAGAGCGTACACTACGAGAGTGAATACTAGCAAGGTAAATGATAGCGGAATAGCCCAGCTCGACAACGGCTTGACGATCGACGAGTTGGCGCGAAGGGCCGGCCTCGTCGTGTCGACCGTTCGGCTCTACCAGAACAAGGGCCTCGTCCCGCCACCCACCAAGCGAGGTCGAGTCGGTTACTACGACGAACGACACCTCGAACGGCTTCAGGCGATCGCTCAGCTCCAAGAACGCGGCTTCTCTCTCGCTGGCATCAAAGAGCTGTTCGACGGCATGGAGACGGGCGACAGCCTTCGGTCGGTGCTCGGCCTCGGTGATCAGGCGTCGATCTGGTCGGCCGAGGCCGCGCAGACGATGTCGCTGGTCGAACTCTCAGCTCACCTTCCGTCAGTCGAGTTCACGCCCGCAGTCGTACAGCGGGTGATCGCGCTGGGCCTGGTGGAGTTCTCGCCGGAAGGGACCCATGTGATCGTGCGCAGCCCGTCGTTCCTGAAGATCGGGAGTGAGCTGGCTGCCCTGGGTGTGCCGGCCGACGAGATCCTCGACGAGTACGAGCAGCTGCGGACCCAGACCGACGAGATCGCTCGCCGGTTCACCGAACTGTTTCGCCGTCGCATGTGGAAGCCCTTCGTCAAGCGGGGGATGCCGGCCGATCAGATCCCGCCGCTGTTGGAGACGCTCGAGAGGTTGGCGCCGCTTGCCGGGGACGTGACGGCCATGTCTCTTCGGCACTCGTTGCAGGCCGCAGCCGAATCGTTCGTCCGCGCCGAGACCCGCCGACTCGGTGTCGACATCCCTCGACCGCACGCCGATGGCAGGGAGCTGTCATGAGCCGAATCGTCATTCCCGGCGGATCGGGCTTCCTTGGGCATGCGCTTGCCGCCCGGCTGGTCGATCGCGGCGATGAGGTCGTCATCCTCAGCCGTGATGAGGGCCAACAGGTCGAGGGCACACGCACCGTTGTGTGGGACGCCGAGTCGATCGGACCGTGGGCGAGTGAGCTCGATGGAGCCGACGCGATCGTCCACCTCACCGGTCGACGCGTCGATGTGCGCAGCACCAAGCGCAACATCGACGAGCTGATCTCGTCGCGGGTCCAGCCGGTGCGCGTCGTCGGCGAGGCGATCGAGCGCTGCGCGACGCCGCCGCGGGTATGGGTGCAGTCGTCGTCGCTTGCTGTCTTCGGCGATGGAGGCGACGCGGTTCTCGACGAGCACTCGACGCCGACTGGCATCGGCCCGCGGGAGATGGTGACGGTCTGCCTCGCATGGGAAGGCGCGTTCCATCAGGCGAGTGCATCGGTCGAGCGCACGGTGCTGCTGCGCATGGGCATCGGGCTCGGTGGTCGCAACGATCCGGCGACGGCGAAGCTCGCACAGCTCGTTCGGTTCGGGCTCGGCGGTCGCGTTGGGTCAGGGCGTCAATGGGTGTCGTGGGTCGGGCTCGACGACCTCCTCACCGCGATGATTCTGGCCATCGACGACGACACGATGACGGGCACCTACCACGTGACGTCGCCCAACCCCGTGACGAACGCGGAGATGATGTCCACCTACCGGCGTCTGCTCGGACGGCGGATCGGACTGCCCAGTCCTGCGTGGCTGGTAAGAATCGGCGCGCCGATTCTCGGGAGCAGCGCGAGCCTGGCGCTGACCGGTCGACGGGTCGTCCCCACTCGCCTTCTCGATCGCGGGTTCACCTTCGAGCAGCCAGACTTCGAGCCGGCCGCGCGGAATGCGCTCGACGCCTGCGGGCTGCTCTGAGCTGATCCGAATAGATTCACCATCGTGAACGAGCGGCGACCCGACCTCGACCTCCGGGCGGCCGTGATCGTTCCGGCGCGGCCCGGCCCGCTTGTTCGACTCGGCGACCTAGAGCGTGGTCACGATGAGATCGACGAACTGCTCGACGACGTCTTCGGCGAACCAGACGATCGCGGGCCGGGTCCGGTTGACGCGATCCTTGTCGTGGGTGGTGTGGGAGCGATCATCGGGGGACAGGTGGCGTCCCTGCCTACGGCCGTGACCGTCTGTGGTGCTGCTGCGGTCGGGCTCGGTGCCGTGCTTCCGTTGCGTTCGCTGTGGCGCCGAGTTGGATCGGCGCGGCGGTCGAGCCGTCTCCAATCGCTGCTCGGCGATGGCTTGCTTCTGCGCACCGACCACCTCAGCATCGAGCAGTTACTTGCGGCGCACCAACGGCTGCTGAGCGTCACGGCACCGCTCGCGACAGTACCGCGGGCGCGAGTGCATGACGTGGCCCACGCTGCGCTCCTCGAAGTCGCCTCGCTTCTCGGCGGTCGCCCGCCGGCGGCACAGGTGGAGGTCGACTACGTGGCCGCGAGAGCTCATGCGCTCGACGATCTCGCCGCAACCGTCGCAGACCCGCGCGTGGGAGACGGCGAAACTGACCGGAGGCGAGCACTGGTCGAGGCGCGCCACGAGGTCGAGCAACTGGCTGGCAGTTCGTCGCTGACCGACGCGTCCGACCTGTCGCGTGAACTGCTCGGCACCGATGAGGCCTGATCCTCAGGACTTGGACCACCCGACGACGACCGGCACTCCAGAGTCGCCGTCCGTGGTGCAGCCCGATCCCGAGCTCGGGCTACTTGCGAAGATCATCGCTGTTCCGCTCGCGCCGTTCGTCGTCGTCTGGGAAGGTGGCAAAGCGCTCGTCACGAAGGCGATCCCGGCGGGCGCGAAAGCTGTCGGAAAGCTGCTGTTGGCCGGGGGCCGCCGGATCGCTGCGGCCGTCCGCAGAGTGGGTTCACTTCTGCTCGTCCCGTTCCGAGCCCTCGTAGGCGCCGGACGACGGGTTGTAGCGACCGTGGGGTCATTGAGCCGACGACTCGGCCGCGGAGTGGTTGCGCTCGCCCGCCGCGTCGCGTCAGTAG
>DATAJN010000034.1:0-13655 GCA_036262105.1 Ilumatobacteraceae bacterium | reverse complement strand
TTCTACAAGGTGGCCGATACGTTCCGTCACCTACTGCCGTACGGTCCGATCCACACGCTCGCGTTTGGCAAGCCAAAGGCCGACTGGGACGGCGTGTGGACGATGGTCGCCTTCACGGTCCCGGAGGACCAACGCCGGCTGCGGCCGATGCTGCGTGGCCGCTTGCAGTCGTTGGGCTTTGCCCCGCTGTACGACGGCTTGTGGGTGTCGCCGCACCCGCCCGACAACGAACTCGACTACGCCCTGGAGATCGCACCCGCGCACTCGTCCACGGTCCTGCGCGCCACCGAACTGCCGGCGGGTGCTCGGCTGTCGGTCGCCTCCGCGTGGAACCTCGACGAGCTCGGTGAATCGTACGGCGAGTTCATTCGCACCTTCCGGCCCATCTGGCGGCGTCTCGGAGGTGGTCGAATCAGCCCCAGCGAGGCCCTGGTGGCCCGCACCCGGGCGAGCTATCGATGGTTCGTCTTCGCCGTCACCGATCCAGATCTCCCCGAGTCATTGCTGCCGGCTCGCTGGCCACGGGCCGCGGCACACGATCTTTTCGCCGCCCTGGTCGACGGCTTGGCCCTGCTGGCGGTCGAACGGGTCCGCGAGATCGTCTCCCACTATGACCGTGACCTGGGCAAACTCGTCAGTCTCGGCAGCCCCACAGCGAACCCTTGACAAGGTGACATCACTATGACATCATAATAGTGTCATAGAAAGGACTCGATGATGTCACCATTCTTCGGTAACCCAGCATTCATAGCCGCCGTCCACGACGAACGCGTACGGCGACTCCGCCAGCATGCCCGGCTGCGCCGGCCTCGAATCTCTGACGACGACGGGCGTCGTGGCTGACACGGCAGGCAACATGCAAGTTCAACCGATCATCAACGCCGTTCAGGCCTCACTCGCCGGTCAAGGCACCCTCGCCGGTGGCGACGTTGCCGTCGAGGAGGCGCTCGACCACCTCGTGGCGGCCCTGGCACCCGCCATTCGCCTGGCCGCGATGGAGCTGGCCGAACAGGCCGCGTGTGAGGTGCGCGCTCAACTGCCCGACCGCACGGTGGATCTGGTTCTGGCCGACGGTGATCCGTCGCTGCGGATTGCCGAAGCGGTCATGCCTACAGAGTCCGCGCCCACCGAGGATCTCGACGCGAGGATCACGTTGCGTATCCCTCCATCACTGAAATCTCTGATCGAAGATGCCGCCGAAACAGCGGGTGCGTCGGTCAACAGTTGGGTTCTCGAGGCCTTGTCGAGGCGGGCACGAAAGCCTGATACCGGTCATGGGTTCCGCATGACGCATAGCTTCGACCTCTAGAAGGATTGGGAGATGAGCAGAAACGAGCGATGGGAGGTTGGTGAACGACCGTCCCTCGACGTTCGTGTTCCGGTGGGCATGATCGAGGTCTACGCCGGTGCCGCCGGTGTCGTGGAGCTCCTCGTCGATGCCACCGATGCCGACGACTTCGAGATCTTCAAGACCGGGGATCGCATCTCCGTGCGCCACCCGTCACGCTGGCGAATGCGCGGGCGCAGCAGCCGGGTCGTCGCGCACGTACCCGTCGGAACCGATGTCGAGGTCAGTTCCACGTCGGGCGAGATTCGCCTGATCGGCCAATTGGGTGCAGTGCGCCTTCACTCCGCCTCAGGCGACCTCGAAGTCGGCGACGCTGCCCGCATCGACGTCACCACGGCTTCGGGCGGTTTGACGTGCGGAGCGATCAGCGGTGACGCGAACATCTCCTCGGTGTCCGGCGATTGCTCCGTTCGGCTCGTCGGTGCGCGGCTCGAAGCGACCCTCACCTCGGGCACCCTACGCGTCGTGGAATGTGACGGAGACGTGGCGGTCGGCTCGACCAGCGGCGATGTGCGCATCGCCCAGTGCCTCGGGAGCGACATCTCCGTGCGCTCGATCTCCGGCGACGTCCGTGTCGGTCTGCCGAGTGGCATTCGAGTCGAGGCCGAGATCTCCACGCTCAGTGGGCGGGCGTCGATGCCGAAGCCCGCCCCCGCCTCCGACGGCCGCGACCGTCGCGCCGTGCGCCTCAACCTGCGCACGGTGTCGGGCGACATCCGGGTCGAACGAACCAGCTGAAGCGATCCGAGTCGAGGGTCCCCGTACACTCCGTCGAGATGAATCGGCGTTGGATCGCTGTGGCGATCGCCGTTGTCCTGGTTGGGCCGCTGGCCGGCAGGGTTCTCGCCGCTGCGCCCGGTCCCTTGGGTCCCGCCTCGGCCAAGCACGGGGCCCGGCGCGACGTCGCCTTCACGCCCACTGCACCGTGCGACATCGCGACCGCCCAGTTGCTTGCCAGCCGGCATCCGGCAGTGCGACAGTTCGTCATCGTCGGTGCCTCGTCGTGGACCTCGACCGTGGCGTCACTGCAGATCGTCGCCAAGTCGGCGACTGGTCAGTGGCTCTGCCAGCAAGCGCCGGTCACTGCCCGAGTCGGCAAGGCCGGTTTGCGTCCCCTCGCCGACCGGCGATCGGGTGACGGTACGACGCCGGCAGGTTCGTTCCCGCTCGGCAGTGTGCGAGCGTGGGACGGGCAGCAGTTCGAGTTCTTCGGCAATCTTGCGGATCCCGGAGTTCGGGGTGCGTATCGCGAGGTGCGCTACGAGGACTGCTGGGGTGCCACACCTCACACGGCTTCGTACCAAGCGTTGGTCAACGCACCGCATTGCACGTCGCCCGACGAGTGGCTGATGGGCGTCGGCGCTGTGTACGGGCATGCCGCCGTGATCGGCGCCAACCTCGATCCAATCTCGGGTGGCGCCGCCAACGAGCCGGCGTTGGCTGCGGCGATCTTCTTGCATCGCAACTCGTATGCAGCGGCAGGAGCATCCAAGCCGACGAGCGGATGCGTGTCGCTGAGCGAAGACGACCTCGAGATCGCCCTGCGACTGATCGACCCGGCCCTGGGTGTGCAGTTCGCGATCGGGGAATGGAGTTGGTTGCGTCAATCGGCCTAGTGCAACCGGTCGGAGTAGCGTGATCGCACTGACGACGACAGGGGGACCGATGTTCAGCACCATGCAGGACTATCCGTTGACACTTCGGCCGATTCTCGAGCATGGCCGCAAGGTGCATGCCAACAGCAAGGTGATCACGTACACGGGCGACGGCTATACGGAGGCGACGTTCGCCGAGGTTGCCGACCGGGCGGATCAGCTCGCCGCGGCCCTCGCCCGCCTCGGCGTGAAGCAAGGTGACCGGGTCGGGACGTTCATGTGGAACAACCAGACCCACCTCGAGGCGTACCTCGCCGTGCCGTGCATGGGGGCGGTGCTGCACACCCTGAACATCCGGTTGTTCCCCGACCAACTCGCCTACGTGATCAACCACGCCGAAGATCGAGTGATCATCGTCGACGCTTCCATCGTCCCGCTGTTGGCCAAGGTTCGTGATCAGCTGACCACTGTCGAGCACATCATCGTCAAGGGATCTGGCGATACGTCGGCGCTTGGCACGACGTCTGACTACGACGCGCTGCTCGCCGCCGAGCAGCCCGGCTTCTCCTACCCCGACCTCGACGAACGCACCGGCATGGCCATGTGCTACACGAGCGGCACCACCGGCAATCCGAAGGGCGTGATGTACAGCCATCGCAGCACCTTCCTTCATTCGCTGATGGTCACCTCTTCGGCCAACATCGCCCTTGCGGAGAGCGACCGGATGCTGGTGATCGTGCCCATGTTCCACGCCAACGCGTGGGGCACGCCATATGCGGCCTGGATGGTTGGCGCCGACCTGGTCTTCCCGCAGCAGTTCCTGCAGGCCGCCCACTTGAGCCGCGTCATCGAAGACACTCGCCCGACGTTGACCGGGGCCGTGCCGACGGTGCTCACGGACCTGTTGATCAACGGTCGTGCCGCCGACCTGTCGTCGCTACGGCTCGTGATGTGTGGTGGCTCCGCCGTGCCGAAGTCGCTGATCGAGGGTTACCGCGACGTCTTCCATGTGCCCGTGGTGCAGGGCTGGGGCATGACCGAGACGAGCCCGGTGTGCGCCATCGGGCATCCACCGAAAGACCTGGCCGGCGACGACGAGTGCACGTGGCGGGCGCGCACCGGTCGCATCCTCCCCGGTGTCGAGTTGCGCATCACCGACGACAGCGGAGCCACGATGCCGTGGGACGGTGAGGCGGTGGGAGAGATCGAGGTGCGTGGCCCGTGGATCACCGCTTCGTACTACAAGGTCGACGACCCCGAGAAGTTCCACAACGGCTGGCTTCGCACCGGCGACGTAGCGTCGGTCTCTGCGAACGGATTTGTGGTCATCAGCGACCGTGCCAAGGACGTCATCAAGTCCGGCGGCGAATGGGTGTCGTCCGTCGACCTCGAGAACACGCTGATGGGTCACCCCGACATCGCCGAGGCGGCAGTCATCGGCGTGCCGGACGAGCGTTGGGACGAGCGCCCATTGGCGTGTGTGGTGCTGAAGACCGACGCGCACGTGACCGCCACCGAGTTGCGCGCCTGGCTGGCAGAGCGCACCGCCAAGCTGTGCCTACCGGAGCGATGGGCGTTCATCCCCGAGGTGCCCAAGACCAGCGTTGGCAAGTTCGACAAGAAGGTCCTGCGCGCTCGTCACGCTGCCGACCAGCTCGAGGTGGAGAAGCTGGCCTAGCCGACTCCGTCGAGCGCCGTGGCCAACGCTTCGGCCTCGCGGGCCCGCAGGCTGGCGTTGACCCGTTGCCGTTCGAGGAGCTGCTCGAGGGTCTTGGCAGCCTGCGGAATGGGATGCTCGGAGAAGAAGCCCTGAACATCGGCGACTACGTGAGGTGTGGTGAGGGTGGTGATCGAGCTCACCATGCGCACGATGGTGTTGTTCGGGAACCGTTCCAGTAGCTCTGACCACTGCCGTCGAACGGTCTCCCAGGCCATGGCGCCGTTCTGGCGATTGGCGATGCATCGGTTCAGCAGGAACGGCGCATCCTGGGTCTTCACCTCGGGCGACAGGGCCAGGTCGATGGTGCGTCGGATCTGCGGCTCGGTGGGGAACTCGGCCAAGGCGAACATGTAGCGCAACTTGAGCTGGGGCGTCGTTGCGGTGCGGAACCTATTCACGTACTCGTCGAAGTCGCTGTCGGTTCCGATCGCGGCGACTGCGTTGGCGGAGGCTGCCGCGAGCTCGGGATCGGTGGAGGGGTCGTCGAGCATCTTCCTGCACCTGGCCTGGGCATCGGCATCGTTGCCTTGCACTGCCAGAACGTTGACCAGCAGCCCGCGGAGCTTCGAGGTGAGATCGGACTCATTGTCGGTCGGTGCCCATCCGAGACCTTCGACGACCGGACGCACCAGCGCGGCGATGCGCTGTTGCAACGCGGCGTACGGCGCCCCTTCGACAAGACGGCCCAAGCCACGCAGCCCGAGAGCGATGGCCTGCCACACGGCGAGATCGCGGTCGTCGCCGAAAGCCTCGACGAAGCCCAGGAAGTCGGCCGCCGCCAACCGGCCGGTGATGACTGCGTTCCAGGCATCGTCGACCAAGTTGTACCGCTCGATCACGGACAGGCTCGACAACGTGTCGCCGCTGAGCCGCTCGCGCAAGTTGTCGTCGTAGGCAACACGCATGAACCCGTGACCGCCGGCGTTGACGATGACCGTTGCTTCCTCCGACGGCAGGAGCACACGTGCCTGCGACGCGTCGAGGAGCAGCTTCGATTCGACACCATCGACCTTGAGGTGGATGGGCACCACGAACAACGTCGGATCGTCGGTGTCGGCATACGCGAACCGCTGCTGATTGAGCACCAGTTCATTCCCATCGAGTCGTGCCGAGATCAACGGGTAACCCGGTTGCCAGATCCACGAGTCCATCAACGTTCGCACGGGAACCGATGGATTGGCCTTCTCGATCGCATCCCACAGGTCGCCGGTTTCGGTGTTGCCGTACGCATGCTCCTGCAGGTACAGGCTGATGCCCTGACGAAACTCCTCGGCTCCGAGGTACTGCTCGAGCATGCGCAGCAGCGACCCGCCCTTCTGGTAGGTGAGCACGTCGAACATGCCGTCGCAATCGGCCGGCGCCTCGACCGGGAACTCGACGGATCGGGTGCTCACCAACGAATCGGTCTCGAAGGCCATGCTGCGCTCGAGGCTGAACGTCGTCCAACGCAGCCAATCGGGGCGGAAGGCGTTGCAGCAGGCGATCTCCATGAACGTGGCGAATGCCTCGTTGAGCCAGATCCCGTTCCACCACTTCATGGTCACCAGATCGCCGAACCACATGTGGGCCATTTCATGGGCAACGACATCGGCCAGGTTCTGCAGTTCGAACTGTGTGGCCGTCTGCGGATCGGCGAGCAGGAGGCTCTCGCGGTATGTGATGCAGCCGAGGTTCTCCATCGCCCCGGCGGCGAAGTCGGGAAGGGCGAGCATGTCGACCTTGTCGCTGGGATATGGGACTCCGTAGTACTGCTGATACCAGCGCAGCGCGAAGGCACCGATCTCCAGACCGAACGCTGTGAGATGGCCCTTGCCCGGCACGTGGACGATTCGCAGCGGAACACCGTCGACCTCTGTCGGATCCGTTGCTTCGAGTGGACCGACTGCGAAGGCCACGAGGTACGTGCTCATGACCATCGTGGGCTTGAACGTGACGACGTGCTTGCCATCGGCGCGTGCGGCGCGGTGGACTTCGGCGCCGTTCGACACGGCAAAGAGATCCGGCTCGATGACCAGACTGACGTCGAAGACGGCCTTGAAGTCGGGCTCGTCGAAGCAGGGGAACGCGCGCCTGCAATCGGTGGCCTGCATCTGAGTGGTGGCGATCACGCGCTCGTTGCCCTGTTCGTCATTGAACGTGCTGCGATACCAGCCCCGCAACTTGTCGTTGAGGGTGCCCGTGAAAGCGATGTCGATGACAGCGTCGCCCATGTCGAGCGGTGCGTCGATGATGAGCCGCTCGGTGTCGGGCTCGAGATGGAACTCGACCTGGTTGCCCGAAACACGAACCGTGTCGATGTTCAACTCGTCGGCGTTGAGCATGATCGACTCGACGTGGTCGGTAGCCCTCACGTCGATGGAAGCTGTGCCGGAGAAAGTTGCGCTGTCGAGCTTCGGCTCCAGCACCAACCCATAGCGACTCGGCAGAACGGTGCGTGGAAGACGGTACGGGTTGTCGCTCACGACTGGGAGCGTATCCCGAGAGGTTGTGCCCAGTAGCCTGCACCTACGTGGCCGGGATTCAATACGATGTGGTCGGGATCGGCAACGCACTGGTCGATGTGATCGCCCATGCCGACGACTCGTTCATCGGCCGACACGAGCTGGTGAAGGGCTCGATGACGTTGGTCGACACCGATCGCGCCCTCTACCTGTATCGCGCCCTGGGCGGTGCTGTGGAGATGAGTGGCGGTTCGGCCGCCAACACGATGTGCGGGGTGGCCTCGTTCGGTGGAACGGCTGCCTACATCGGCAAGGTCAGCGACGACGAGCTCGGCCAGGTCTTCGGCCACGACTGCAGGGCAGTCGGCGTGCAGTTCCGGCCGGGAGCGCCGTCGGCCGACACACCTACAGGTCGATGCATCATCGTCGTGACGCCCGACGCGCAGCGAACGATGAACACCTATCTCGGTGTGTCGTCGTTGCTCGGCCCCTCCGACATCGATCCTCACACCGTCGCCCTGGGCGACGTGCTCTACATGGAGGGCTACCTCTACGACCGGCCCGAGGCCAAGGAGGCGTTTCGTTACGCCGCTCAGGTGGCACACGCCAGCGATCGCCTCGTGTCGTTGACCCTGAGTGATTCGTTCTGCGTCGACAGGCATCGCGGCGACTTCCGGGCGTTGGTCACCGATGAGGTCGATCTGCTGTTCGGTAACGAGGCCGAGCTGAAGTCTCTCTACGAAGTCGAGTCGATGGACGAGGCGTTGAGCGCCGTGCGCAGAGACTGCTCGCTGGCGGTCATCACCGTCGGTGCCGAAGGCTGCATGGTGGTGACGGCCGACGACGTCTTGCACGCACCGGCGCAGCCGGTCGACCAGGTGCTCGACACCACTGGTGCAGGTGATCTCTTCGCGGCCGGCTTCCTCTATGGGTACACCCGCCGCCGGCCATTGGCCGACTGCGCCCACTTCGGGGCCATCGCCGCCGCCGAGGTGATCTCGCATGTCGGGCCCCGGCCTTTGGTGGAGTTGCGTACGCTCTTGCCATGAGCGATTTCAGCAGCATCGCCCGCCGATGGCTGGCGGCCGATCCCGACGCTGACATGCGTGACGAGCTGACCGCCTTGCTCGCCGGGCCGGCCGACGAGCTAGCGGCTCGCTTTGACGGCAGATTGCAGTTCGGCACGGCGGGGCTGCGTGCCGCAGTCGGCGCGGGGCCGCAGCGCATGAATCGGCTCGTCGTTCGGCAAGCCGCTGCCGGCCTCGTCGACTACCTGCTACGCACGCAGTCAGACGTCGCCCAGCGCGGCGTGATCATCGGTCACGATGCCCGCCGCAAGAGCGATGCCTTCGCCCTCGATACCGCTCGTGTCTGCGCGGCTCGTGGGGTGCGAGCGATGATCTTTCCGTACCACGTGCCCACACCCGTGCTGGCATGGAACATCGTCGGTGTCGGCGCGGCAGCCGGGGTCGTCGTCACGGCTTCACACAACCCCCCGGCTGACAACGGCTACAAGGTGTACCTCGACACCGGCTGTCAGATCGTGTCGCCCGTCGATACCGAGATCTCCGCCAGCATCGAGTTGGTCGACGCGTGCGAAGTGCTGCTGGCAGAGCCCGACGACCCCCTGATCGAGTGGCTCGACGACTCGCATGTGCAGGCCTACCTCTCGGCCGTGACGAGGGTGCGTCTTCGTCCCGATGTGGATGGCGTGCCCGTGGCCTACTCGGCCATGCACGGTGTGGGTGGCGACGTGCTGGTGGCTGCGTTCGACCGAGCGGGGCTACCGACACCGTTCGTCGTCGCCGAGCAGCAACAGCCCGACCCGACGTTCCCCACGGTTTCGTTTCCCAATCCGGAGGAACCGGGGGCGATGGATCTGTTGTTGGCTCAGGCTGTTGCCTGCAACGCGGCGATCGCGTTGTGCAACGATCCCGACGCAGACCGTCTCGGCGCGGCGATACCCACGCCCGAGGGCGGCTGGCGACGGCTGCAGGGCGACGAGATCGGATGGCTGCTGGCCGACCACATCCTCGGTCACACGACGGGGGACGATCGGCTGGTGATCACCACGCTCGTTTCCTCTTCGCTGCTGTCGAAGATGGCGGCCGCGTATGGTGTGCACTTCGCCGAGACGTACACGGGCTTCAAGTGGATCGGCCACACCGTGTTGAGCCGGCCGGAATTGCGCTTTGTGCTCGGTTACGAGCAGGCATTGGGCTACCTCGTGTGCGATCGACCGCTCGACAAAGATGGGATCACTGCGGCGGTGCTGATGGCCGAGGTTGCCGCGCTCGCTGCTGCAGAAGGTGTGACGCTTCAGCAGCGACTCGACGCCATCAACGACCGGTTCGGCAGACACGTCATGGCCGACATGTCGGTGAAGATGCCTCCTGTCGACGGCATCGCCGCGGTCGAGCGCTTGCGTGTGAAGCCCCCGACCGAAGTCGGCGGCCGGACGGTCACCAACGTCGAGTGGTTCGCCGAAGCCGGGCTCCTGAGGTTGCAGCTCGGTAGCGAGCTTCGTCTGCAGCTGCGACCCAGCGGCACAGAGCCAAAGGTGAAGCTCTACGGCGAGGGCATCGGCGTCGATCCCGGCCCGGCTCTCGAGGCCCTGTCCCTCCTGCTCTGACCTGTGGAGTGTCTCGCGGCACGCAGGTGCGCGCCAAACACTCCACAGGTCAGTGAGAGGGAGCCGGGGATCCGAACTGGCGGTCTCCGGCGTCGCCCAGGCCGGGAACGATGAACGCGTGCTCGTTGAGATGCTCGTCAACGGCAGCCGTGTAGATCGCCAGGTCGAGACCGGCGTTCTTGAGCAGGGCGATGCCCTCGGGCGCGGCGAGCACGCAGACGACGATGATCGTGCCGGTTGCACCACGCTCCAAGAGCAGTTGGCAGGTGTGCAGCAGCGAGCCTCCGGTGGCCAGCATCGGGTCGAGCACGATGCACTGCCGGCCGACCAAGGTTTCCGGAAGCTTGTTGACGTATGGCTTGGGTTGGAACGTTGCCTCGTCGCGCGACACGCCGATGAACCCGACGTCGGCGTTGGGCAACAACTCCTGGGCGGCGTGTACGAAACCGAGGCCGGCGCGCAGGACCGGCACGACCACTGGTTGCGACGTCAACGCCCGACCGGCTGTGGACACCAGTGGTGTCGTCACTCGCACCTCGTGAGTGGCCAGTCCGCGAGTCGCCTCGGCGATCAGCAAGGTACCGATCCGTTCCAACTCCTGTCGGAACAGAGCGTTCGGCGTGTCTCTGTCGCGCACTCGAGTCAGCGAATCAGCGATCAGAGGATGCTCGACGAGATGAACGGCCACGGTCATGAACCGAGTGTGCCAGATCCGGGTGCACCGGGTTTCAGCTCAGACCGACGCTCTGCTCCGCTCGGGCAAGCGCGTAGCGCGGCTTGACGATGCCGTTGATGATCCGCAGTCGTTCGGGGAACGCAGCGAAGGCGCTCTTCATCGCGTTGATCGTGAGCCATTCGAAGTCCTCGATGCCCCAACCGAACGCGTCGGTGAGCTGTTCGAACTCCTTGGTCATCGACGTCGCGCTCATCAGCCGGTTGTCGGTGTTGACGGTGACGCGGAAACGCAAACGCCTGAGCATGCCGATGGGGTGCTCGGCGATGGTCTTGCACACACCGGTGCCGAGGTTGGAGGTGGGGCACAGCTCGAGGGGGATGCGTCGATCGCGGACGAACGCCGCCAGGCGGCCGAGCTCTTCTTCGCCGGGAGGCCCAGTGATGTCGTCGACGATGCGCACGCCGTGGCCCAGACGCTCGGCACCGCAGAACTGCACAGCTTCCCAGATGCTCGGCAGACCGAAGGCCTCGCCGGCGTGGATGGTGGTGTGGAAGTTCTCGCTGCGGACGTACTCGAAGGCATCCAGGTGTCGTGTGGGCGGAAATCCCTCTTCGGCACCGGCGATGTCGAAACCTACGACGCCGGCGTCTCGCCATCGAACCGCCAGCTCGGCGATCTCGCGGCTGCGCGCTGCAGTTCGCATCGCCGAGCAGATGAGGTAGATCGTGAGGTCTGTGCCCGAAGCGCCGCGGCGAAACCCCTCGAGCATCGCCTCGACCGCTTCGTCGTGGCTCAGGCCGGCCTCGGTGCACAGCTCGGGGGCCATCCGAACCTCGGCGTACACGACTCCGTCAGCGGCCAGGTCCTCGGCACATTCGCAAGCCACTCGCTCGATGGCATCGCGGTGTTGCATCACGCCGAACGTGTGGGCGAACGTCTCGAGGTAGAGCACCAGATCGTTGCGCTTGGCGCCGGAGTTGAACCACTCGGCGAGGTCGGCGACATCGGTGGTGGGCAGCTTCGTGTATCCGTACTCACTGGCCAGCTCGATCACCGTGGCGGGGCGCAGCCCGCCATCGAGGTGGTCGTGCAACAACACCTTCGGCAAGGTCTGCAGGTTCATGCGCTGACTCCGGTGAGCGATCGCAGCGGCATGTCGCTGGGGCGTTGCAGCCAGTTCCACTCGGGGTAGTCGGCGCTCGCAGAGATGCAGTGCAACGAGTACGCGTGGCGGCTCTTCTCCGATCGATTGATGTCGCTCCAGTGCGGAAGCAGACCGTTGAGGATGACCATGGTGCCGGCCGGTACTTCGAGCGGGACGAGCTCCGACGGCGAAGGCAGCGGTGTGGAGTCGAGCTCCTCGAAGAGCGTGCCGTCCTCGTCGGTCTTGCCGGCACGTTTGAACAGCTTGCGCAACGCGGTGCGATGGCCGCCGGGTTTCGCCCACAGGCATCCGTTCTGCAGCGTGGCGTCTTCGATGGCGAACCAGAACCCTGTGACAGTGATCGGATCGGTGTACAAGAACGTGCTGTCCTGGTGACACCCGACTTCGCCGCCGATCAGCGGTTGTTTGAAGATGTACATGCTCTGTAGCGCAAGTGCATCGACCAGCCCGATGTCGGCGGCGACACCGGCGAGCTCTGGTCGGTACGAGAACCTCTCGAAGGTGGGATCGAGATCGTGCATCGCATGGCCGATCTTGTTGATGCTCAGTTCCTTCGACGTGCGCGGGTTGCCATCGGCGTCGAACGCCTCTTCCTCGAAGAAGCACCAGATCGTCGAGCCCGAGCCGAGGAACTCGCTATTGCTCGCCCGCTCCTGCTCATTGGTGGTGAAGATGGTGCGCTGGCCGCTCGGCTGGAAGTCGGTCACGATCTGATTGGCGGCAGCCTTCAGCTCGTCGCAGGCTGCCCTGTCGGCGAAGCCCTCCACCACCAGGAAGCCGTCGCGCTGGTACTGCTCGATCTGACGGTCGTCCAACACCGATCCCATGTGCAGATCGTAGGCGCGGCCTGTCGACACGCCTACCCTCTTGATATGGAATTGACTGTCCTGGGTCAAACGGTCCGTCACCCGATCGAGCACGTCGAGGTGTTCCCGGCGCCCGGCAACGTGACCGTGGTGCGGTTCACCACCGACGAGGTTGCCTCCATGTGCCCGGTCACGCAACAGCCCGACCTCTCCCGCGTCGTCATCGACTACGCGCCGGCTGAGTCGTGCATCGAGTCGAAGAGCCTCAAGCTGTACCTGTGGGGCTTTCGCGATCGCGAGGTGTTCGCGGAGGCGTTGACCGCCGAGATCGCCAGCGAGGTGATGAACACCGCCAAGCCACACTGGGTCACGGTCACACTCACACAGCGACCGCGTGGTGGCATCGAAGTACAGGCCGTCGCCCACCTCGAGGCGTAGGCCGAAGCTGCCGGCAACGATCTACAGTCGGCGCATGTCCAGCGGGCCCATTTCCGTCATCACCAGCGATGCTCACCGATCGCACGACCCGGAGTTCGACATCTACTGCGGGTCACTCGTGGGCCGCTTCGAGGTGCCGGCACGTGTGGACCGCATCCGTGAGGCACTCGTCGACGGCGCCTTCGTCACGGCATCGCCGACGGCGCACGGGCTGGAGCCGGTGCTGCGTGTGCACAACCCCGATCTGGTCGAGTACCTGTCGACGGCGTGGAAGCAGTACACGGCCGTGGTCACAGATCCGCAGGTCGTGGTGGCCGAGACGTTCATCCACCCGGGTCTTGTGGAAGGCATGCCCGTTGGGCGCCCACCGGTTGCGAACGGCTATGGCCGCATGGGTTGGTTCGCCTTCGACACCTCGTCGCCACTCGGCGAGGGCTCATGGCCTGCGGCTCTGGCGTCGGTCGACATCGCCCTGTCGGGGGTCGATCGAGTGCTCGCCGGGGAGCGCGTCGTGTACTCGTTGTGCCGCCCGCCCGGCCATCATGCGACACGTTCGGCGTACGGCGGGTTCTGTCTGTTGAACAACGCGGCGATCGCCGCTCAAGCCCTGCTGGATTCCGGAGCGAGCCGGGTGACGATCCTCGATGTCGATGCCCATCACGGCAACGGCACGCAGCAGATCTTCTACCAACGTGCCGATGTGCAGTTCGTCAGCATCCACATGGATCCCGAGTGGAACTACCCCTGGTTCGTCGGTCGCGCCCACGAGCGCGGCGATGGCCGCGGTGCCGGCACGAACCTCAACCTTCCGTTGCCGGCGGGTACCACCGGCGA
>DATAJN010000033.1:0-2208 GCA_036262105.1 Ilumatobacteraceae bacterium | reverse complement strand
GGATGACGGTGGAGCCAGCGGGACGCCGATGCGCCTGAGCCCGGTCTGGCGGAGCTCGATGCAATGCTTGCGGTCATGAGTCATTGATCCCGTCGGCCGGGCGCGAATCCTGATCGCGCCCGGCCGACAACAGGGTCAGCCCTTGATCTCTGTCCAGGCCTTGATCCAGTCGACGAACGGCACGCAGTCGCTGCCCTTGCCGTTGAGGCAGGTCTTGCGGGGCGTTGCCCAGAACGAGATCGACTTGGCGAACGCCTCGTCGGTGGCCTTGAAGACGTCGCAATGCGTCGGGTCGCCGAAGTCGCTGGCGATCACTTCACATGCCTTCGGATTGGCCGGGGCCTCACCGTAGTAGTACGCCTCCTGAGCCTGCACCGCGGGGCTGGTGATGTAGTCCATCCACATGTACATGCAGTTGGGGTGCGCTGCCTTCGACGAAACCATCCACGTGTCGCTCCATCCCGTCGAGCCTTCCTTCGGGATGACCGTCTCGAGTGGTGCCTTGTTGGCCACCGCGAGGTTCTTGATGACCTGCCACGTGGTGCCGAGCACGGTCGAACCTTTCTCGAACGCGCTCTGGGTCTTGGTGTAGTCGTTCCAGTACTCGCCGATGATCGAGTGCTGATCCTTGAGCAGAGCAACCGCAGCATCGAATTGCGTCTGGTTCAACGAATACGGGTCGTCGATGCCCAGGTCGGGCTGCGCCGTCTTGAGATACAGCGCTGCGTCGGCGATGTAGATCGGCGCGTCGTAGGCCGTGACCTTGCCTGAGTACGGCGACGCCTTGTCGAACACGACACTCCACGAGTCTGGAGCCGGGGACACCACCTCGGTGTTCCACATCAGGTAGTTGGCGCCCCAACCGTGAGGAATGCCGTAGTTCTTGCCGTCACTCGAGTTGTAGTGCTGGTCCTTGAGGAACGACGAGAGATCCGCGTAGTTCTTGATGAGAGCGGTGTTGACGGGAGAAACGAGACCTGCATCGATCAAACGCACGCTGGCGTCGCCCGACGCGGACACGCCGTCGTACTCACCCGTGCCCATGAGTTGGAACATCTCGTCGGACGTCGCGGCGATCTTCGACTTGACCACGCACCCTGTCTGATCTTGGAACGGGTGAACCCAGTCGTACTCGGGGTAGGTGCTGCCGTCTTCGGCGTAGCCCGCCCAGACGATGAGGTTGAGGGCCTTCTCGCCCGTGCCGATCTCCTTCAGCGCCTCACCGCCCGACTTCTTGTCGTCACCGCAAGCCGACGCCAGCAGCGTGACCGCTATCAGAGCACCGCAGTACCGTGCTGTCTTCATGAGTCTCCCCCTTTGGAGATGTCTGTATTGGCGACGGGAAAGGCCGCGTCGCGCGACCATGCCAGGCGGACGTTTCCACCAATGGCAACACCAGCAAGCCCGTCGCTTGGCACGCTGGCGATCATGAAGGTGCCGTCGTCGAGTTGCACACGCACTCGACAGTCGGCACCGAGATATTGAATATCGCTGACCACACCTGGCACCGCGATCTCGGCCTCGCCAACCTCGTGTTGCACGACTCGGAGCCGTTCGGGGCGGATCGAGTGCGGTACGTCAACACCGAGCAACTGTTGGGACCGTTCGGCGGTGAGCATGTTGGAGGTACCGACGAATCCGGCGACGAAATCCGTGGCGGGATGGTCGTAGATGTCACGTGGGGTGCCGACCTGCTCGACACGGCCTCTGTTGAAAACGGCGATGCGATTGCTCATCGACAACGCCTCCCCCTGATCATGGGTGACGAAAACAAAGGTGATGCCCACGTCGTGCTGGATCGACTTCAACTCGACTTGCATCTCCTCACGCAGTTTCAGGTCGAGAGCGCCGAGCGGCTCGTCGAGCAACAGCACCTTTGGGTGGTTGACCAGCGCCCGAGCCAAGGCGATGCGCTGGCGCTGCCCCCCGCTGAGCTGATTGGGTCGGCGTTCCCCGTATTCCGCGAGGCGCACAGCCTCGAGCATCTCGACGGCCCGGCGACGACGGTCAGCCTTGCTGACCCGCTTCACCTTGAGCCCGTACTCGATATTTTCGAGCACGCTCATGTGTGGAAAGAGCGCGTAATCCTGAAAGACAGTGTTGACATCACGGTCGTACGGCGGATCTTGGCTGACATCGCTGCCCTGCAACAGCACGGCACCGCCGGTGGGCAATTCGAATCCCGCGATCATGCGCAGGACCGTTGTC
>DATAJN010000032.1:0-2787 GCA_036262105.1 Ilumatobacteraceae bacterium | reverse complement strand
CCCCACGTATAGTTCTGCCCGTGCCGGTTGTGATTCCTCAGACAGACTCGCCCGCGCTTTCGGTGCTGATTGTCGTGTACGGCGGCGGCGAACTGGCCATCGATGCTGTTGCCGCGTTGATCGAACACACCGAGCAACCATTCGAGGTCATCCTCGTCGACAACGCCAGCAAAGACGACTCACTCGTTGCCCTACGCGACGGAATCGTCGGCCTCACGCTGATCGCCGAGGATCACAACCTCGGCTTCGGAGGGGGCAACAATCGCGCCGCACGCGAGGCCCGAGCGCCGGTGATCTGCATGCTCAACCCAGACGCGCGCGTGACGGCCGAATGGCTCAACCCGTTGCTGGCCGTGCTTCACGACCCGTCCGTGGGCGCAGTCGCGCCCGCCTTGATCGGTGCCGACGGAACCCTTCAGGAGGTCGGCGCAATGGTCGACCACTGGGGCTACACGGGCCCCGCTGGCACGCGCGGGTTCGGTGAGCCTGTGCCCGCGCCTGCGGGCCGGTTGGCAGTCGACTACGCCTCAGCGGCCTGTCTTCTGATGCGCACGGATGTGTTCCGTTCGATGGAGGGCTTCGACCCCACGTACAGGCTGGCGTACTACGAGGACGTCGATCTGTGCATGCGGTTGTGGCAACGAGGGTTGAAGGTGATCGGCGAACCAGCAAGCCGAGTGATCCACCTGGGAGGTGGCACGGTGACACCGGTTGTCTCGCAGGCCCTTTGGCACCACAACCGATCGGTGTTCCTCCACCGTTGGCGAGACGAGTTGGCCACGAGACCGAGCTATGCGGCGGGTACCGACGACGACATGGCACGCCTCTGGGCCTGGCGAACGAAGGCCGAGTAAGCTCGCTCGCACCATGTCGATGCCGGCGTCAGACAGCACGTTCGTCGCGGAGCTCGTCTCCGACGTCGATGCGTACCTGCACCGACTCACCCTCCTCACCGACTTCGCCGAGAGCCAGGTGCAGGAACGTGTGCGCCTCACGCGGGCCGTCGAGCAACTCGCCGAAGACCGCCAAGGTCACCTACAGACGATCGCAACGCTCGATCAGCGATTGCGCTCCTTGGAGGGGTCGACCGCAGTTCGTCTTGCGCTTGCCCCACGAAGGATCTGGCGAACGGTTCGCCGCTCACGAGTGTGATGGGCCAGGTACCGATCTTCATCGTCGTCCGCGACCTGCTGTCGCCGTTGCAGCAGCTGGTCGCCTGGCTCGAGCATGCCGGCCACGAACGAATCGTGCTGGTCGACAACGAGTCCACCTATCCCCCGACGGTCGAGTACCTCGCCTCGACCACGCACACCGTGGTGCGCTGTGGTTGGAACATGGGCCAACGATCACCGTGGCTCAGCGGCGCGGTCTTCGAGCTTGCCGACAACGAGATGTATGTCGTGACCGACCCGGACATCGTCCCGGATGAGGATTGCCCACCAAACGCGATCGAGTACTTCGCGGACGTCCTCTCCGCCCACCCTGACGTGCATCGGGTCGGCTTCGGGCTGCGCGTCGACGACCTCCCCGATCACTACGGCCCGAAGGCCGACGTGATCGCCTGGGAGACCCCGTTCTGGGAGAAGGAGATCACCCCCGGTCTGTACAGCGCCCCGATCGACACGACCTTTGCGTTGGCGAGGGTGCCGCGCCCGGCGACCAGGCCGTCGATCCGAACCGGGCCGCCATATGTCGCGAGGCACCTCCCGTGGTACGACAACAGCGCCGAGCCCAGTGAGGAGTTGATCTACTACCGCGAGCACGGTGACCGAGCGTTGACGCACTGGACACGGCCGGTCATCCCGGGTCGGGAACGGATGCTGCTGGATCGTCAGGTCTCGGAGCGTTGACGGTCGTCCGAGAGAGTTGGCAATGTCGCCGCCCTATAACACCTCGACGTGTTCGCTGACCGAGAGTCGATTGCGCGTATCGAGCACGAGAGTGCCGCTAGCGGCCACCATCTGGTAGTCGAACTGGTCGTGATCGGTGAGGACGACGACCAAGTCGGCCCGGGCGAGCTCGTCTGCAGAGAGCGCGACCAGTGACACGCCTTCAAGACTCTTGGGAAGATCGTCGAGGAAGGGCTCTGCCGCGCAAACATCGGCGCCGAGCTCTCGAAACAATGCAGCAACCCTCACGGCTGGGCTTTCCCGTACATCGCTGGAGTTCTTCTTGTACGCCAGTCCGAGAAGCAGCACGCGAGAGCCCTTGACTGCCTTCGAGAGTGAGTTGAGCAGGAGCGTCCCTCGGTTGACGACATATTGAGGCATGTGCTCGTTGATGTCGTTCGCCAGTTCGACGAATCGAAACTGCCGGTTCAACGATTGCTTCACTCGCCACGAGAGATACGACGGATCGATCGGAAGACAGTGCCCGCCGACTCCCGGACCGGGTGTGAAGCGCATGAAGCCAAACGGCTTCGTCGAAGCCGCATCGATCGAATCCCACACATCGATGCCCAACTCGTTGGCGAAGATCGCCAGTTCGTTGACCAGCGCGACGTTTACATGTCGGAAGGTGTTCTCGAGCAACTTGGTCATCTCTGCTTCCATGCAGCCCTTGGCAACAACGACCTCGGTCACCAGCCCGGCGTAGAAGTTCCTGACCGCCTCGAGCGAGGCTGAATCGATGCCGGCGACGACCTTCGGGGTGTTCACGAAGGTGTATGTCTGGTTGCCCGGATCAATGCGCTCCGGGGAGTACCCCACATGAAAGTCCGCGCCGGCCACGAGACCGGACCCGTGTTCCAGGATGGGGACCATCAGTTCCTCGGTGGTGCCTGGGTAC
>DATAJN010000031.1:0-1690 GCA_036262105.1 Ilumatobacteraceae bacterium | reverse complement strand
GACGCGCGCCGGGATCGACAACCTGCTCGCCAAGGGTCGCCGAATCCTGCCGGCTCTGCTCGACGAGGAAGTGACTTCGGTGTACGCCGGCCTGCGCGCTGCAACCGAGCACAGCGAGTACCAGGTAAGTCATGAACGGCGACTTCGGTATGTGTGCCTCGGCGGCATCCGTTCCACTGGCCTCACCGCGTCCATGGCGCTCGCCGAGGAAGCTGTCACGCGGTTGATCGAATGCGGTATGACGGCGACTCTTGAGGAACAGCTCACTGCGATCCGAATGACTCCGCTCGGCGAGGTTGGCGAGCGCCCGTACCAACGCGGTGGCCGGATCGTGTGCCATTGCGAACGGGTGACGATCGAGGAGGTCGCCGCGGCCCGTGATGCATCGGTACCGGCGGTCGACTTCGACGGCCTCCGGCGCCGCACGCGTGCGTTGGCCGGACGTTGCCAAGGCTTCTACTGCCAAGCCGAGCTCTGCACCCTCACCGGGTGGAGCGTGGCGCCGTGACCGGGCTCGATCGAAGCGTCGCGGTTGTGGGGGGTGGGCCGTCGGGCCTGTCGGCGGCCATCGAGCTTCGCCGCCTCGGTGTCGATCGGGTCACGGTGTACGAACGCGAGCAACACGCCGGAGGGATCCCCCGTCACACGAATCACCTCGGATTCGGTGTTCGCGATCTCCACCGCATGATGGGCGGGCCACGCTACGCCCGCACGTTGATCCAACGTGCTGGAGACGCGGGCGTCGAGCTGCGCGTCGGGGAATCCGTCTTCTCGATCGACGACTTGCACGCCGATGCAGTCATCCTGGCGACAGGAGTGCGCGAGCGTCCGCGAAGTGCTCGCCTCGTTCCAGGCGACCGGCCTGCAGGGATCTTCACCACTGGTTCCGTGCAGCAATTGGCGATGGCCGGCCATCGCGTCGGCAACCGAGCGGTGATCGTCGGCGCCGAGCACGTCAGCTTCTCGGCGATCCTCACGTTGGCCCATGCCGGTTGCCGCTCGGTCGCGATGGTGACGTCACTCCCCCGCCATCAGTCGTACGCCGTCGTCAAGCTGGCGACTGCGTCGCTCCGGCGCGTGCCGGTGCTCACCGGTGTCGACGTCGCCGAGATCGTCGGCCGCCGACACGTCGAGCGGGTCGTGTTGACCGACGGACGAACGATCGAGTGCGACACCGTCGTGTTCACCGGTGACTGGATTCCCGACAACGAGTTGGCAAGGCGCAGCGGTTTGCGTATGGACCCGGCGATCAAGGGCCCCGTCGTCGATCACGAATTCCGGACCTCACGCGACGGCGTGTTCGCGATCGGCAATCTGGTCCATCGCGTTGCCTCGGCGGATCGATGCGCTCTCGACGGCCGCACGGTGGCAGCCGAGGTTGTCAGGTCGATAGCGTGAAGATCTCGCCGCGGGCGTGGCGAAACTGGCAGACGCGCAGGGTTTAGGTCCCTGTTCCGCAAGGAGTGTGGGTTCAAGTCCCTCCGCCCGCACCGGCAGCACAGGCGGGTTCCATGAAGATCGACATCCAATTCAGCGCCGGCGCCAACGACTGGCAAGTACTGCGCGACGCGGTGCTACGCGCCGAGGCCGATGGCTACGACACCACGTGGGTGTTCGACCATTTCGATGGGGCGATGATCGCCGGCGACCGGCCGATGCTGGAGTGCTTCACACTGCTCGGCGCGTTGGC
>DATAJN010000030.1:0-2439 GCA_036262105.1 Ilumatobacteraceae bacterium | reverse complement strand
CGGCGGCCCGGCCGCTGTCGTCAACGAGATCGTGCGCATGGATGCGACTGGCGGCGACATCGAAGTGCTCGTCTCCGGACCGGACTTCGTGTCCAATCCGCGCTGGTCACCGGACGGGACGCGACTGTGCTGGCTCGAATGGGACCACCCGAGCATGCCGTGGGACCAAACCCGGTTGGTCGTCGACGGGCAGCTCATCGCCGGTGGTCCCGGCGAATCGATCTGCCAGCCGCGATGGGGGAGCGATGGCCAACTGTGGTTCGTTTCCGACCGCACCGGTTGGTGGAACCTCTACCGTTGGCCCGGGTCGGGTACCTTGGTCGAAGCGGTCGTGGTGATCGACGCCGAAATCGGCTTGCCGCAATGGGTGTTCGGTCAGTCGCAGTACGACCTGTTGGACAACGGACGGGTCGTTCTCGCCTATCAGCGCGACGGTTTCGATCATCTCGCGGTGTGGGACGGTGATGACCTTGTCGATGTCGACGTCGGCGTCAGCTGGACCGCCTCCGTCCACGCGTCCGGCACGGACGTGGTCTTCGTCGGCGCATCGCCGACGTTGGAGCCACAGCTGTACCGGTTGCAGATCGACGCGTCGTCGCCCGCTGTGCTCGGCGCCGAGGTGGTTCGCCCGGCGCGCGACCTCGGCCTCGATCCCTCGTGGTTCTCGGTAGCGGAGTCGATCGACTTCCCGAGCGGAGATGGCCGGACCGCCCACGCCCTGTACTACGCGCCGACGTCGCCGGACCACGTCGGGCCCGCCGACGAGCGGCCGCCGCTCATCGTGATGATTCATGGCGGCCCGACCGCCGCCGCTCAACCGTTGCTCGACATGCCCACGCAGTACTGGACGAGCCGCGGTTTCGCGGTGGTCGACGTCAACTACGGCGGTTCGACGGGTTACGGCCGTGCGTACCGCGAGCTGCTCCACGAGCGGTGGGGCATCGTCGATGTCGAGGATTGCCAGGCCGCCGCCCGCTGGCTTGCCGAACACGACCGGGTCGACCCGAACCGCTTGTGCATCACCGGTGGCTCGGCCGGCGGATTCACCACGCTTGCCGCTCTAGCGTTCGGTGACACATTCTCTGCCGGCGCCAGCCACTTCGGGGTCGCCGACCTCGAAGCGCTCGCCACCGAGACCCACAAGTTCGAGAGTCGCTACCTCGACGGTTTGATCGGCCCGTATCCGGCTCAACGCGATCGTTATCGTGAGCGTTCTCCGATCCATCATCTTGACGGGTTCGACCGGCCGCTGATCGTGTTGCAAGGCCTGGAGGACGAAGTGGTGCCACCAGCCCAGGCGGAGATGATCGTCAATGCGCTGGTCGACAAGGGCGTTCCCGTGGCCTACGTTCCCTTCGCCGGCGAACAGCACGGCTTCCGGCAGGCGGCGAACATGCGTCGGGCGCTCGACAGCGAACTGTCCTTCTACGCCCAGGTGCTGCATTTCGACTTGCCGGCCGCGGAAGGCATCGAACCCGTTCAGATCACCAACCTGTCGACCTGAAATGTCGACAGCATTTCGGGCGAGAGTCGGACATCCGCGGGATCCTCGGTGGACTATCCGCTCCGCGGGTAGCTGAGGGATCGGTCAGCGTCGAACCGGCGATAGATGTGTTGGACGGATGCGCCTTGACCGGGTATTGGTCAGGGTCGCGAAAGCGTCAACAACATGATCGTGGGCTCCATTGCTACGAGAGAGTGGGGCGTCTCCGGTGCCATGTGGAGCCAGGAGCCAGGCCCGGCGTCTAGTACCTGCCCATCGACGGTGAACTGCAGGCGGCCGGTGATGACCTGTACCACGGCCGCTCGTGCGGCTCGGTGCTCAGTCAGCTCCTGGCCGGCATCGAAGCCGAACACGGTCACGTTGAGGCTGTCGTCGCGGTGGATCACCTTGGAGACGACAGCGTCCGGCTGAACGATGACTTGAGCGGCGACATCCTCGATGGTGGTGTAGGTCACGGGGCTCCTCTTCTTCCCGACCAGTTCTGATGACGGCCGACGCCACAGCTTCACACGCACCTCGCCGCAGCGAAACAGAACACACGGAACCCTGCACGCACGGCCGACGCCCCGTGGCGTACGGATCCAAGCCCGCCGCGGTGACGGGATCAGGTCGGTTTTCGATCGATTCCTGAAAGTGTTGCTGACCTGGTACTTTTTTGGTGCGCCCCCTGGGTTTCGAACCCAGAACCTGCGGATTAAGAGTCGGTTCAGAGCCGTTTCTGACCGTTTCTGACAGCCCCGAACAGGCTCGCTACCAGGGGTTTCAGTCGCTGACCGTTTCTGACCGTTTCTGACTGTCGCGCCGATAGATGGGATGAAATATGGGATGACAACACCTGCGGATTCGCGGATCCGCAGGTCTCGAATTGTCGACGCAGATGTCCACCATCATCGACATCGATCCGCGGTTCCACCTCGCCAGTTGGGCAACTCTTC
>DATAJN010000029.1:0-9036 GCA_036262105.1 Ilumatobacteraceae bacterium | reverse complement strand
AGCCCTGCGTGTATGGCGATCCGGCGTGGGCAACCGACGTCGTGCTGTTCGGTGATTCCCACGCGGCGCAATGGTTCCCAGCGCTGCAACAGATCGCCGAGGCCCACCACTGGCGATTGGAGGTGCTCACGAAGAAGGGGTGCCCCACGGCAGACATCCGCATCGTGAAACGGCAACTCGATGGGGAATGCATCCGATGGCGGGCAACGGTGGCCCAGCGTCTGTCGGTCGAGCATCCGGCCCTGATCGTGATGTCCGCGTACCGTTACGACTTGGCAGGCTCGGCGCGCAACCTCGATCCTGATGCCGCGTGGCGGGCTGGGCTCGATGCGACGCTGCAGGCGTTGCGGCCGACCGCACGACAGGTGTTGGTCCTCGGTGACACCCCGACACCGGCCACCAACACACCCGCCTGCGTTGCGTCGCACCTGCGCACGGTCGACCACTGCGTTGCCACTCGCGCCCGAGCCGTCAAGCCGCTTCGACTCGCTGTCGAGCAGGACGAGGCGCGCATTCACGACGCAGCGTTTGCCGCGACGAGCGACTGGCTGTGCACGCAGACAACGTGCCCAGTGATCCTCGGCGATGTCTTGCTCTACCGAGACAACAGCCACCTGACGACGACAGCTTCGTTGCTGCTCGCTCCATACCTCGACGCAACGCTGACACCGTTGCTCGGCAACACGAGCTGATGGGCGGCTCCGCTCCTGAGCAGCCGCCGGTACCAGCGAGTGATCCCTGGCGAAATGTAAGGTCGATGGGCAGATGAGCGTTCTGATCCCCACCACTTTGGCCGAGACCGTCGAGGCGCTGGCCGGCGAGCCGTCGTCGATGGTCCTCGCCGGTGGAACCGATGCCATGGTCGAGATCAACGGCGGGCGCCTTCACCCTCAGGCCGTGATCGCCGTGGGTCGCGTCGCCGAACTACGCACGTGGACCCACGACGTCACGTCGTCGACCCTGCGGATCGGCGCAGCCGTCACGTACGGCGAGCTCGAGGGTCGCCACTTCCAGCGGTGGGTTCCGGCGCTCAGCCAGGCGGCACGCACCGTCGGCTCGCCGCAGATCCGTCATGTGGCGACACTCGGAGGCAACGTGGCGACCTGCTCGCCGGCCGGCGACGGGCTGCCAGTCCTCGCCGCGCTGGATGCAGTCATCCACCTCGTCTCCAACGCCGGAACGCGTGACGTGACGTTCGCCAACTTCATGGTCGGCCCAAAGCGAACGACGTTGCAGCCGGGGGAGTTGATCGAGGCGATCACGATCCCCGTGCTCTCCGGCTGGCAGGGCTACACCAAGGTCGGCGTGCGCAACGCCATGGTGATCTCCAACGCCGGAGCATGCCTCGCCATCGACGACGAAGGTGGTGTGCGACTCGCTCTCGGCTCCGTCGGACCGACCATCATCCGCTGCGGTGACGCCGAGGCGTTCGCTGCATCGGTCGTGGATCACGAGAGCCGCTCCGTGACCGACGCTGATGCCACAGAGTTCGGTCGACTCGCGGCAGCCGCGGCACGCCCGATCGACGACCATCGCTCGACCGCCGAATATCGCCGCCATGCCGTCGCGGTGCTGTCCCGCAGACTCTTGCGGAGGGCCTTCCCCAATGGCTGAGAACGAGGCATACGTCCTGCACGTCAACGGATCGCGGCGCGAGGTCGCCGACGCCTGGCTCGGCGAGAGCTTGCTCTACGTACTACGCGAACGGCTCGGCCTGCTCGGCAGCAAAGCAGCGTGTGAGCAGGGTGAGTGCGGTTCGTGCAGCGTGCTGCTCGATGACGAGTTGGTCTGCAGTTGTCTGGTACTCGCCGCGTCCGCAGTCGGCCAAACAGTTGTCACCATCGAGGGGATCGCGCCACATGGATCACCGAGTGATGTGCAACGGGCGTTCGTCGAATGCGGCGCGGTGCAATGCGGGTTCTGCACGCCGGGACTGATCATGGCTGCGCACGCGTTGTTGGAGCGCACACCGCAGCCGACCGGCAGCGAGATCCGCGAGGAGCTGTCCGGCAACATCTGCCGGTGCACCGGCTACGGACGCATCATCGAGGCCGTTCAGCGAGTCGCCGTGTGGCGGGCGATCGGTCCATGAGCACAGCCGTCCGCGAGGGCACGATCAAGGGTCGCCTCGGTGATAGTCCGCCGCGACCCGATGGCATCCCCAAGACTCAAGGTTCGTTCGCCTTCGCAGGAGATCTCTCGGCCGATGGCTTCCTGTGGGGCGCCACGCTGCGCTCGCCGCATCCGCATGCCCGTATCCGCCGGATCGATCTGTCGGCAGCATGGAAGATCGATGGGGTTGCGACGATCATCACGGCTGACGATGTTCCCGGCAAGCCCACCTACGGATTGATCAGCAAGGATCAGCCGGTGTTCGCCGCCGACGTGGTTCGCTACGTCGGTGAACCGGTGGCAGCCGTCGCCGCCGACCATCCCGAGACCTGCCGCCGAGCCCTGGCAGCGATCGTCGTCGACTACGAGATGCTGCCCCCCTTGTTCGATCCCGAACGGGCAATCGACGGCAGCCACCCTCCGATTCATCCGTCGGGCAACGTGATCCGTCGCCAGCGGATCGTCGCCGGCGACCAGTCGCTCGTGGGCGAGGTCGTCGTGGAGGGCACCTACGAACTTGGCATGCAGGATCAGGCGTTCCTCGGCTTGGAAGCAGCCCTGGCGCTACCCGACCCGGGGGGAACCGGCGTCGAGCTCTTCGTGGCGACCCAGTGGCTGCACGAGGACCGCGGTCAGATAGCCGCCTGCCTCGACCTGGCGCCGGAGAAGGTGCGGTTGACGCTCGGCGGAGTGGGTGGCGCCTTCGGTGCCCGCGAAGACATCAGCCTGCAGGTCCACACGTGCCTGCTGGCGATGCGCACCGGCCGACCGGTGCGCATCGCTTACAGCCGTGAGGAGAGCTTCCTCGGTCATGTGCACCGCCATCCGGCCAAGATCTGGATGCGTCATCACGCCACGACCGAAGGTCGGATCCAACGAATCGAGGCTCGTCTGGTGCTCGATGGCGGCGCTTACGCATCGACATCGTCTGCGGTCTTGCTCAACGCAGTCACTCACGTTCAGGGTCCGTACAAGTGCCTCAACGCAACGGTCGACGGCTACGCAGTGCGCACCAACAACCTCCCGTGCGGCGCCATGCGCGGCTTCGGTGTGGTGCAGGCATGCTTCGCCCATGAGGGGCAGATGGACAAGTTGGCGGTGGCGTGTGGGCTGGATCCGGTGGAGATCCGCTTGCTCAACGCAATGGAGACCGGTGACACCCTGATCACCGGACAGGTGATCGAGAACGTCGCCCCGGTTGCCGAGTGCATTCGCCGAACCGCTGCCTTGGCGCTGCCCGATGTGCCCGTTGGTGGGCGCGGCGGCGATCCTTTGGACCTCCCCGGCGGCGCAGGTCTCACCGCCGATGCGTCGCACATTCGTCGGGGAATCGGGTGGGGAGTCGCCATCAAGAACCTGATGTACTCCGAGGCCTTCGACGACTACTCGACGGCGCGTTGCCGGCTCGCCGACGGCGTGGTCTCGCTGAAGTTCGCCGCGGTCGAGGTCGGCCAGGGTTTCGTCGTGCTGGCCCAGCAGATCGCCCGCAGCGTGCTCGGAGTCGACGACGTCGTGTTGGAACCCATCGACACCAGCATCGGGTCAGCCGGTTCCACATCAGCTTCACGCCAGACGTGGATGAGCGGCGGTGCCGTCGATGGCGCCTGCCGGCTGGTGCGCGAGCGGCTGTTCGAGCACATCGGCGCGCTGCACGACGTCGACCCGGTACGGCTGGCCATCGACGGTCGCGACGTGATCGACACCTTGGGCACTCTTCGGCTGTCGGTTTCCGCAGCCTCAGCGGGTGTCGAGTTCACCGAGACGTTCGAGCAGCACCACCGACCCACCGAGGAGCTCGACGAGAACGGGCAGGGAAGCTGTCACACGGCGTTCGCGTTCGTCGCCCATCGCGCCGTGGTCGACGTCGATCCTGAGCTCGGCCTCGTGAAGGTCGTGCAGATCGCGACCGCTCAAGACGTCGGGGTTGCCCTCAACCCTCTGAGCGTTCTCGGCCAGATCGAAGGGGGCATCGCCCAGGGCCTCGGCCTGGCAGTGATGGAGGAGATCATCTTCACCGACGGTCGGGTGCGCAACGCCAGCTTCACCGACTACCTGTTGCCGACCATGCTCGACATGCCCCCGGTGCTGGCCTCGATGATCGAGCAACCCGATCCGATGGCCCCGCTCGGTGCCAAGGGTGTCGGTGAGCCACCCACGATCTCGTCGACACCGGCCATTGTTGCCGCCATCCGCGACGCCATCGGCCGCGATCTCACCCGCGTGCCCGTCCGCCCCTCCGACATCTGCCTCCCATAGTTCTTGTGGAGTGTTTGGCCGTGCCTCAGGGTGCCCGGAAACACTCCACAGGCTAGGTTGGTCGGCGTGTCGAACGAGCGCGAAGTCATGACCTGGGAGATCTTCGGTGAGGCTTCGCGCGAGCTGTCGCAGCTGGTGGCCGACGACTACGAGCCGGACATGATCCTGTCGATTGCTCGGGGTGGTCTGCTGATCGGCGGGGCGATGGGCTACGCCTTGTCGGTGAAGAACGTGTACACGATGAACGTCGAGTTCTACACGGGCGTCGACGAGCGCCTGGAGGTACCTCGCATCCTGCCACCGGCGCCCGACTTCGTCGACGTCAGCGATGCGCGGATCCTGATCGCCGACGATGTCGCCGATACCGGCCACACCCTGCGGAGCGTGCAGCAGTTCTGCGAAGGCAAAGTTGCCGAGGTGCGCACAGCAGTGCTCTACGAAAAGAGCCACTCGGTCGTGCAGTGCGACTACGTCTGGAAGCGCACCGACCTGTGGATCAACTTCCCCTGGAGCGTTCAGCCGCCAGTTGCCAAACGCACCTGGTCGGTCAGGGATGCCTAGGCGGTTGCAGCGGCGAACCGTCTGGCGACGTCGGCCCAGCTGACGATGTTCCAGATCGCCTCGACGTAGTCGGCACGGACGTTCTTGTACTGCAGGTAGTAGGCGTGCTCCCAGGCGTCGATCGCCAACAGAGGCACGGCGCCGAGCGTCGTGTTCTCGTGGTGGTCTTCGAGCTGCTCGATGATCAAGCGCTGGCCGAGCGGCTCCCACGAGAGAATGCCCCAACCAGAGCCCTGGACGAGCGTGGTCGCCTGGCTGAACTGGCCCTGGAAGGCGTCGAACGAGCCGAACTGCTCGTCGATCGCGGCAGCCAGATCACCGGTCGGCTTGCCGCCGCCATCGGGCGACAGGTTGCCCCAGTACATGGTGTGCAAGACATGGCCGCCGAGGTTGAAAGCGAGCGACTTCTCCAGGCCCACCAGCGAGTCGTACTTGCCCGAGGCGCGTGCCTCGGCGAGCTTTTCGAGGGCGGTGTTGGCCCCGGCGACGTACGAGGCATGGTGCTTGTCGTGATGGAGCTCGACGATCTGACCACTGATGTGCGGTTCGAGAGCGCCCGGGTCGTATGCGAGATCGGGAAGGGTGTATGTCAGCATGACCTCAGAGTACCCATCGCCAACATGGGCTAACCGTCGTGCGCGAGGATGCACAACGCCGCGTTGCGTCCGCTGGCCCCCCAGACTCCTGCGCCCGGGAACGTGGCCGCACCGGTGAGGTAGAGGCCCTTCACCGGCGTCTGGTAGCGCGTCAGCTCCGGGTTTCGGTTGCGCAGCGCGGCCAGTGGCCCGCCCGCAAAACTCGTGGCGTGACCATGGGGCAGGTGGAACTCGCGTTCGTAGCGATCGGGGGTCATCGCCCGCCAGTCGACGAGGGAGTCGAGGAACCCAGGAGCGAGCGTGGTCGCGACCTGTTCGAGCCAGCGTCGCGGTTCCGTACTGTCGGCCCAGCCGCCCGGAAGACCATAGGGGGTGTACAGCACTTCGAGGCTGAACACGTGCTGACCCGCCGGTGCCAGCGTTGCATCGATCGTCGATGGTGAGTTGACGAACATGGCCGGCTGCTCGAGAATCCCGCCGTTCGCCATCATCGCGTGGCCCCGATCGATCTCGCGGAGCGACGGCGAGATCACCGTGGTGGTGCCGAGCGGTTGGCCGTCTGCCGACATCGGCTGGCGGTCGACGATGGCGTCGACCTTCGACTCGTACCCGTCGTCGTGGGGGATCGATCGCCATCGTTCGACCAGAGAGCGCGCTTGCGGCGGCGGATTGTTCAGCCAGACCAAGAAGGTGTCGTGAGGATTGCACGCCGAGACCACGATCCGCGCCGTGATCTCGGTGCCGTCGGTGCAGACCATGCCGCGGATCGCGTCACCCTCGCAGGTCAAGTTGGCCACTTTGGTGTTCAGCATCAAGGTTCCGCCGGCGTGTTCGAACGCACGGCGGAGCGCCTCGGTCACCATGCCGCTGCCTCCCAGCGGTCGGCCGACGCGACCGGCGTGACGCATCGCGTATGTCAGTGCGCCGAGACCGGTGCCCGACAGTTCTGGGGAGACGCCCCACACCATGGGTCCCGTGACCATCGCCGGCCCGAGAAGCGCGTCGGACGTGAAGAAGGTGCGCATCACGTCGGCTGCGCTCCGCCGGCTCCACCGCAGCAAGGTCGCTGCGCCGCGACCACGACTGGCCACGACCTTCTTGGCGATCGTGGCGAACGACGGCGGATCGTTGGCATTGTCGAACACCATGCGAACAGCGGGCAGGGCCGCTTTCACGTACTGCCGGTAGCCGCCGACTTCGGTGGGATACGTGTGCGCCAAGGAGTCGAGGGTCTGCTCGACATCGTGATGAATTGCCCACGACGGACCCTGTGCCCAAGTCATGTTGCGTTGCGCGGGATCGATGTCGATGTAGCGAAGACCGAAGTCGCCCAGGCGGAGCTCTTCCATGATGGGCGTCGTGCGGAACGTGATGTGATCGCAGTTGCAGATGTTGACGGTCCCACCTGCGAACAGTTCGCTCGACGCGGTGCCGCCCACAGATGCCCGTGCCTCGACGAGCAATGTTCGCAGACCCGCCTTGGCCAGATACGCGGCGCACACCAAGCCGTTGTGACCCGCGCCGACAACCATGGCGTCGTAGTCGCGAGGCTCCATTTGGTCATTCTGACCCATCGGTGCCGGAGGTAGCGTGCCGTTGTGACATCGTCCGCGCGCTACTTCCCCAACCTGTCCGCTCCGCAGGTGGGGGAACGGTTGAACGAACGCAGCATCATCGTCCAGCCGCTAGGGGCAATCGAGCAACACGGTCCACACCTGCCGCTGAGCACCGATTCGGTCGTGGCCACAGCAGTGGGCGAGGCCGCTGTCGCCGAGGTCGGCGACGAACTCGACGTGTGGCTGATGCCGACCCTGCAGTACACGAAGTCGAACGAGCATGCGTGGTCGGCCGGCACGGTTTGGCTATCGGCAACGACGTTGCTCGCGGTGCTCGACGACATCGGCCGGTGCATTGCCACCAGCCCCGCCAAGCGACTCGTCTTCCTCAACGGTCACGGCGGTAACAGCTCCTTGCTCAGTGTCGCCAATCGCGAGTTGCGTTTGAAGCACGGTCTGATGACCTTTCTGACCCATCCGGGAATGCCGGTCGATCAGGGCGGTACGTCGCCGGCGAGCGAGCTCGGTATGGGCGTGCATGGCGGAACCGACGAGACATCGGTCATGCTGCATCTCGCACCGGATCTCTGCGACATGAGCAAGGCCGAACGTCGCGTTCCCGACAAGCTCGCGGCCAACACGTACGTGCGCTTCGGCGGCCGCGTCAGTTTCGGTTGGTTGTCGAACGACTTCCACCCCGACGGGTACATCGGCGATCCGACGGCAGCGACCGCCGAACGAGGTGCCGAGCTGTTTGCCGGTTCGGTGTCGTCATTTTGCGAATCGCTGCGCGAAATCTCCACCTTCGACTTCGGACGCTGACGATGACCTGGCACGACTTGCGCATCGACGTCGATCGTCTCTGGCAGCGCCTCGAAGCCCTCGGCGAGATCGGAGCCGTTGTGGGACCGAACGGCGAGCGTGGATGCGCCCGACTGGCCCTGACGGACGAAGACCGGCGAGGTCGTGATCTGGTGGTGTCGTGGATGGCCGACCTCGGGCTGCAGATCTCGATGGATGCAATCGGCAACGTGGTCGGCACACGCCCGGGCAGTGACCCGACGGCGGCCGCGGTGATGGTCGGCTCGCACATCGACACAGTCCGCACCGGCGGGCGCTTCGACGGCAACCTCGGGGTGCTCTCGGGACTGGAGATCGTCGAGACTCTCGCCCACCACGATGTCACCACTCGCCGGCCGATCCAGGTGGCGTTCTTCACCGACGAGGAAGGTGCGCGCTTCCAACCCGACATGCTCGGCAGTTTGGTCTACGTCGGTGGTCTCGCGGTCGAGGAGGCGCTCGATGTGCGCGCTGCCGACGACGGCGCCCGCCTCGGTGACGAGTTGGGACGCATCGGTTATGCCGGGCCGACCCCAGTGCCGGCGGCGGCGTTCCCGCACTGCTACGCCGAGCTACACATCGAACAAGGGCCGGTCCTCGAACGGGAGGGCATCACCATCGGCGCCGTCACAGGGGTGCAGGGAATCTCCTGGACCGAAGTGACGATCACCGGTCAGTCGGCCCATGCCGGCACCACGCCGATGCAGCTGCGCCACGACCCGATGGCGGTTGCTGCCAGGGCAATTCACGAGATCCGCCTGATCGCTGGGTACCTCGGTGCCCCGCAAGTGGCAACGATCGGCCAGCTCGACATCGTGCCCAACCTGGTCAACGTCATCCCCTCGAGCGTCGTTTTCACCATCGATCTGCGCAACACCAACGAGGCGACGTTGAAGCTCGCCGAGGCCGAAGTCTTCGCCGGTTGTCGCGCTTACGCGTCCGACGAAGGTTGCGAGATCTCGATGCGCACACTGGCCCGCTTCGAACCGGTCGACTTCGATCCCGACATGATCGACCTCGTCGAGGCGACAGCCCAGCGACTCGGCCATTCCACCCGACGGATGCCGTCAGGTGCAGGTCACGACGCCCAGATGTTGGCGCGGGTGTGCCCAACC
>DATAJN010000028.1:0-2217 GCA_036262105.1 Ilumatobacteraceae bacterium | reverse complement strand
GGTCTCGACCACCGGAACTCCGTGGGCCTCGGCGAACGCGGCGAGATCGGTGCAGGCCTGGGAGTAGTGCACTCCCCCGCCGGCGATGATGAGCGGTCGCTTCGCCGACCTCAGCGACGCGACGGCTCGTTCGAGTTGACCGATGTCGGGCCGCGGCCGAGCGATGTGATGGACCGTCGTGCTGAAGAACTCGTCGGGGAAGTCGAACGCCTCTGCCTGCACGTCTTGCGGAAGGGCGATCACCGCCGGACCACAGTCGGCGGGATCGAGCATCACCGCAACGGCGTGAGGCAGTGAGTGGATGATCTGCTCGGGCCGCATGATGCGGTCCCAGTAACGGCTGACCGACTTGAAGGCGTCGTTGACCGTGACGGTCGGATCGCCGAAGTGCTCGACCTGTTGCAAGACGGGATCAGGCAGGCGACTGGCGAACGTGTCGCCGACCAGGAACAGCGCAGGAAGGCGGTTGGAATGGGCGACGCCGGCAGCGGTCACCATGTTGAGAGCCCCCGGACCGACCGACGACGTGCACACCATGATCTGGCGGCGTCGAGCAGCTTTCGCATAGCCGACCGCGGCCAGCCCCATGCCCTGCTCGTTCTGACCTCGCCACGTGGGCAACGCATCTCCGGCCTCTTGGAGGGCCAGCCCGAGACAGGTGACGTTGCCGTGACCGAAGATGGCGAAGACACCGGGGAACAGCGGAACCTCGACGTCGTCGATCACCGTCCGCTGGGCAACCAGGTAGCGAACGATCGCCGCCGCTGTGGTGAGGCGTGTGGTGCTCATCTCAGTCCTCCCTCAGGGAGACAACGTCTTCCCAATGGCCGCTCTGCCAACTTCTCAACACCGCGTCTTGCACGGATACGTACTTCAGTGCGTCGGTGAAATCCGGAGTGTGCTGCCGACCCGCGGCGAGGGACTGCAGGAACTCGTGATCTTCGATGCAGATCAGGTCTTCGAAGCCGATGCTGTTTCCGCTTCCCGGCACGAAGTTGCCATGGGGCGGGAACCGGTCTCCGCCGAAGACGGTCGTGAACCCTGTGTGCTTGTGCTCGGCGGCGATGTATACGCGCAACTCGTTCATCTTCTCGAAGTTCCAGGCAACCGATCCCTTGGTGCCGTAGACCTCGAAGCTGTTCTGGCTCTCGGGGCCGACCATCGAGCGACAGGCCTCGAACGTTCCCCTGGCGCCGTTCTCGAACACGCACATCATGCCGATGTAGTCCTCGTTGGTGACCTCGCCCATCGGGTCGCCCGGCTTGCCCCGGTCGTAGTGCGTGCCCCCGCCCGTCGGCACGGGGCGCTGCTTGATGAACGTCTCGCCGGTACCGAGCACCTTGCTAATGCCACCGACGAGGTAGTGACCGAGATCGACCGAGTGGCTGAGGATGTCGGTGCTCACGCCATGACCGGCTTGGTCGACGAGGAACCGCCACGACAGCAGACCCAGCGGGTCGCTTCCGTACATCGAGAAGAACCGGCCGTAGTAGTTGGTGATCTGCCCGAGCGTGCCTTCGTCGATCAGTTGTTTGGCGTATTGCACCAGCGGCGCCCAGCGATAGTTGTAACCCACACCGGTGATCACCCCGGCGTGGCGCGCCGCCCGCTCGGCGGCGACGGTTTGTCGCGGCGTGCCGCCCACCGGCTTCTCGCAGAACACGTTCTTGCCGGCGGCAGCAGCAGCCTCGACCATCTCGACGTGGAGCATGTTGGGGGCGGTGACGAAGACGACGTCGACGTCGTCGGCGTCGATGACCTCGTGCCAGTCGGCGACGGCTCGTTGGTACCCGAACGAGCGCACCGCATCGTCGCGTCGAGCGGCCACCGTGTCGCTGACGACCACCAACTCCGGTTCGTAGTCGCGGTCGAGAAAGTAACTGGGCGCCCGACGACACCCTCTGCTGTGGGCTTGCCCCATCCATCCGAAGCCGATCACACCAATTCGTATCGTGCTCACTTCGCTCGACCTTCCTTCGTCGTCACGGGGCACCGTGGATCGGTGGCCATTCCTGCCCACGTGTCGCGGACCCAGTGGTGGGTCGGATCGTCGCAGAAGGCCATCGAGCGGCTGCCTCCCGGGCCGGCGAGCACGTTGAGGTAGTACATCGGGTAACCGGGCGCGGCAATGCACGGCCCGTGATAGCCACGCGGCACGCAGAAGACATCGCCATCGTGCACGACGACGTTGACGTCGATCGATCCGTCGGGCGTGTA
>DATAJN010000027.1:0-11608 GCA_036262105.1 Ilumatobacteraceae bacterium | reverse complement strand
GTGGCAACCGCATCGAAGCCGAGCAGATCGGCGCGCTCACTGAGCCGCTCGAACTTCAAATGGCGATTGCACTCGATGCATGGATTCGGCGTGAGTCCCTGACCATGGGCCCGCACATATGGATCAACGACGTGGGTGTTGAAATCGTCGGAGAAGTTGAAGACGAGGTGGTCGATGCCGAGTTGCTGGGCGACGCGACGGGCATCATCGACATCGGCCACGGAGCAACAGCCGGTATCGCTGTCGCCACCCCAGAGCCGCATCGTCACGCCGACGACGTGGTGGCCGGCGTCGAGCAGTTCCGCGGCGGCAACCGACGAATCGACGCCACCACTGAGAGCCATCAGCACCTTCACGCGGCACGCCCCTTGCGCAGCCTGCCCACGGCATCGATGACAACTTCCGTCGCCCGGGCAACATCTGCAGAGGTCGTCGTGCGACCGAGTGTGAGCCGCAGAGCTCCGCGGGCACGCTCGTTCGGTACGCCCATCGCCGCAAGCACATGTGAAGGTTCCATCGCACCACTGGCGCACGCAGATGCGGCGCTGGCGCACACCTCGGCCTCGTCGAGGAGGTACAGCAGAGCCTCGTTCTCGACGCCGTCGATGCAGATGTGGGCCGAGCCGGCGACCTTGTACGGGCGATCGACTGTCTCATGGACATCGTCCAGCCCGCCTTGCAGCCCGTCGACCAGCGCGTCGCGGAGACCGGCAATGCGAACGTTCTCCGTGGAGCGCTCGGTGTCGGTCGCCCGCAGAGCAACAGCCATGGCAATGATCCCGGCGACGTTGTGGGTGCCACTGCGCCGCTCGCGTTCCTGGCCCCCGCCGACCAACAAGGGAGCGAACGACGTGCCGGCGCGGGCCATCAACACTCCGACACCTTTCGGACCGCCGAACTTGTGAGCCGAGAGCGAGAGCAAGTCGACATGCGGTGTGATCGTGCGAAGGTCCAGCCATGCTGCCGCCTGAACAGCATCCGTGTGAACCACAGCGTTCGGAGCAAGCCGCTTGGCAATCGCCGCGACTCCGGCAAGGTCCGTGATGGTGCCGACCTCGTTGTTGACCGCCATGACGCTGATCACCGAAACGGGATCTGACGATGTGGCGAGCGCGTCGGCGAAAGCGTCGTGGTCCACACGGCCTGCGGCATCGACGCCGACGACGAGGCCGTGGCGTGCCTCGACCGAGTGCAGCACGGCATGATGCTCGACGGCTGGGCACAGGGCACGACCGCCCCGAAGATCGAGTGTTCCGAAGATCGCGGTGTTGTCTGCCTCCGTGCCACCACTGGTGAAGATCACCTCGCCGGGTTGGCACCCGAGCACATCAGCAACATCGTCGCGAGCTTCGTCGATCGACTTGCGAACCTGCCGGGCGAATCGGTGCGAACCGGATGGGTTGGCGAAGAGATCGGTGAGGAACGGCAGCATCGCCGCGACAGCATCGGCACGCATAGGTGTCGTCGCCGCGTGGTCGAGGTAGGTGTAGCCGACGTGCACGGCAACCAGGCTAGGCCCACCTATTGGCCGACGACAGCTGTGATCGTCGAAGATGAGGCGATGGATGGATACACCGACTCGACCTACGGCGACGCATTCGCCGATGTCTACGACGATTGGTACTCCGACGTCAGCGATGTCGCCGCGACCGTCTCCTTCATCGGCGAACTGGCCAGGCAGAACACTCAGTTGCCGGTGCTCGAGCTCGGAGTCGGAACCGGTCGACTCGCCATTCCACTGGCGGCCGCCGGCCTACACGTCGTTGGGGTCGATGCCAGCACGGCGATGCTTGCCAAGCTCGCTGAGAACGACCCATCAGGATTGGTCACGCCGCATCACGGCGACATGATCGAGGGACTGCCCGACGGGCCGTTCGCAGTCGTCTTCGTTGCGTTCAACACGTTCTTCAATCTCCGTGACGCGTCGCGCCAGGAAGCATGCTTCGCAGCCGTGGCAAAGCGCCTTCCGCCCGGCGGCGCGTTCGTCGTCGAAGCATTCGTACCCGAAACGGGCACCGGATCGTCGATCGCAGTGCGGTCCATCACCGTTGACTCCGTGGTGTTGAGCGTGGCGACTCACGACGATGCAACTCAGACGGCGCAGGGCCAATACATCTCGATCAGCGAAGCCGGAGGCCTTCGTCTCCGTCCGTGGGCGATCCGCTACGCGACGGTCGATCAACTCGATGACATGGCCGCGGCCGCAGGCTTTCGCGTCGACGAACGCTGGGAAGATTCCAAGCGCGCGCCGTTCGGCGTGGAAAGTTCCACGCACATCACGGTGTATCGCACAATTCACAGCTCCGTCCGCCCAGAGGGGCACACGACGTCCTAAGCTGAACCGAGTAATGAGTCAACTGCGTCTCAATCCACTCACCGGGCGGTGGGTCACAATCGTGGCCGAGCGTGCTGAGCGTCCTACCGACTTTGCGCCGCGCGTCGCCCGAGTCGAATCCGGCCCTGATCGACCATGCCCGTTCTGTCCTGGTCGCGAGAAAGGCACGCTGCCGGCGCTCGACACGGTCGACGCCGACGGCACGTGGCGAATGCGCGTGATCCCCAACTTGTATCCCGCGTTCGACGGCGACGAACCATTCGCCGTGCACCACCGCGGCCCGGTTCACGTCGAGGCCGAGGCCAGCGGCACGCACGAGGTGTTCATCATCACACGCGATCACGATGCCGGTATCCATGCCCTCAGCGACGCCGACACCACCGAGATGATGATGGTGCTCAAGCGCCGCTTCCTCGAGCACGCGGCAACGCCAAACGTCCGCTACACACAGGCGATCATCAACCACGGCCGCGAGGCCGGCGCCTCGATCGCTCACCCGCACGGCCAGCTGCTTGGGCTGCCATTCGTGCCGGGCGAGTTGCTCGAGGAACAGCGTGCGTTCAGCCGTTTCGAAGGCGGTTGCATCTTGTGCGCGACGCTCGAAGCCGAGCTCGGTGAGGGCGAACGGGTGTTGTTCGCCAACGACGAGGTCGTCTGCGTCTGCCCGTTCTGGAGCGGTTCGCCATACGAGTTGCTGATCATTCCGCGCGACCACGAACTTCACCTCACCGACGCCAGCGACGCTGCGCTCGCTGCCGTCGGCAAGTCGATACGCAACGCGATCGAGATGCTGCGCGATCTCCACGGCGATGTGGCGTACAACATCGGGTTCCACACCGCTCCGCATCACTACAACGGCTCTTTCCACTGGCACGTGCACCTCTGGCCGAAGCTGGTCACTACTGCCGGGTTCGAACGTGGCACCGGCGTGATGATCAACATCGTCTCGCCAGAACTCGCAGCCAAGCAACTGCTTCGCCAATCCGTCAAAGCCTGATCACTCTCGATCGTGTCGCGGCTCCGCGTCAGCATCGAGATCGAGGCGACGCCACAGCAAGTTTGGGATGTCGTCGAACCTGTCGAAGATCACGTCGAGTGGATGCTCGATGCCGTCGCGATTCGCTTCAGGACCGATCAGCATCGTGGTGTCGGCACCACGTTCGACTGCGACACCAGGGTGGGGCCCTTCAGGCTCGTTGATCGCATGGAGATCACCGAGTGGGAGGCGGGGTCGGTGATGGGTGTACGGCACGTCGGATTGATCACGGGCACCGGCCGCTTCACGTTGACGTCGATCGATCTCGAACGTCGTACTCGCTTCGAGTGGAACGAAGAGCTGACCTTTCCGTGGTGGCTCGGAGGCAGGTTCGGTTCGCTGATCATCGGTCGCCTGGTCCTGCGGGCCATCTGGACACACAACCTGCGCAATCTGAAGGCGATCGTCGAAGCCGAGCTCTAGGCGATCGCTCGCACCACCGCGGTGACCGCGGAGCCGACGATCACCACGAGGACGAACGGCGTCCTCTTCCAGGCGAGCACGACAGCCGCACCCACGCCGGCCGCACGGGCATCGATCGTCAGGTGCTGGCCGCCGATGCCGAACGTGTCGTGTACGACGATTGCCGCGATCAAGGCGGCCGGGATGAGGTTGAGACAACGCTCCAGCACCGGAGGCAGGGCGCGGTCACCGACGACGACGAGCCCGAGGACCTTGAAACCGAACGCTCCTGCACCCAGCAGAACGACCAGCGTCCAACTCATCGACGAACACCGACCAGAACCGCCGCTGCGGCGCACAGAATGGGCACACCCACCGGTAGGAACGGGATCAGGCTCACGCAGATCACCGCACCGAGCGTCGCTGTCAATCGGCCGCGTGCATCGCGCAGCAACGGCCACAGCATGGCGACGAATCCGGCGGGGAACGCGGCGTCGAGCCCGAACTTCGTCGGGTCGATCGCTGTGCCGACGACGGCTCCGAGCAACGTCGCCGTGTTCCAGAAGAAGTACACGCTGATCCCGGTGATCCAGAAAGCGGCACGCTTGGCCTCTGGATCATCCTGTGCGGCCGACATCGCCGTCGATTCGTCGATCGTCAACTGAGCGGCGAGCAGCCTTCGACCGAGCGGTCCGGGTAGACGGCGAGCCATCGCCAGCCCGTACACACCGTTGCGAGCGGCAAGCAGGAGCGCTCCACCGAGTGCCGATGCCGTCGAACCACCCGCCGCGATCACGCCGACGGCTGAGAACTGAGATGCTCCGGTGAAGACCAGCAGAGACATCGCGCAGGCCTGCAACACCGTCGCCCCTGCACTGACCGCGGCAACGCCGAAGACGAAGCCGAACACTCCAACAGCCGATCCGAGGGTGAGGCTGGCCCAGACGACGGGACGCAAGCGCGGGTCGCCCCACGCTCCGATCACGGGCGATCCGCCCCGAGCCAGACGACTCCGAGTGGCGGGAGATCGAACTCCGCTGACGCCGATTGACCCTGCCAGTTGTTGTCAGTGGTTGCCGACACCGTCGTGATCGCACCGCGGTAGCCGGAACCGCCGAACTGGCCGCTGTCGGAGTCGACCAACACCTGCCAGTCGCCGGGCCAAGGCAGGCCCACCCGATAGCCCGGCCGAGGAACCGGTGTGAAGTTGGCGATGCAGGCCACGGCGTGACCACCGGCGTATCCCCATCGCAAGAAGGCGTACACCGAGTGACTGGCATCGTCGGCATCCAGCCACTGGAAGCCAGTCGGTTCGTGATCGCGTTCCCACAACGACGGCCACTGTTCGCTGACGCGGTTGAGCTCGGTCAGTAGATCGCGCACGCCACGATGCGGAGCATGGTCGAGCAAGTGCCACGGCAGACCACCGGCGTCGTTCCACTCGGTCCACGGCGCCAGCTCGGCGCCCATGAACACCAACGGAGCTCCGGGCATGGCCCACATCCATGCGAACAGGGCGCGCAGGTTGGCGAACTTCTGCCAGTCGTCGCCCGGCATCTTGGCGAGCAAGCTCGCCTTGCCGTGCACCACCTCGTCGTGGCTGATCGGTAGTACGAACCGTTCGCTGAACGCGTAGAGCAAACCGAATGAGAGATCACGGTGATGCCACCGGCGATGGACGGGGTCGGTGCTCGCGTAGCCAAGGGTGTCGTGCATCCACCCGAGGTTCCACTTGTGGGTGAACCCGAGGCCACCGTGTTGGAGACTGTGGGTCACCTTCGGCCACGCCGTGCTCTCCTCGGCAATCATCATCGCGGTCGGTGCCTCGTCGGTGATCGTGGCGTTCAGTTGCCGAATGAAGTTGATGGCGTCGAGGTTCTCGCGGCCACCGAGACGATTCGGGACCCAACCTCCCGGACCGCGTGAGTAGTCGAGGTACAACATGCTGGCAACGGCATCGACGCGCAATCCGTCGGCGTGGAACTCGTGGAACCAGTAGAGGGCGTTGGCGATGAGGAAGTTGCGCACCTCGTGGCGGCCGTAGTTGAAGACCAACGTGCCCCAGTCGGGATGCTCGCCCTGGCGCGGATCAGAGTGCTCGTAGAGCTTGGTGCCGTCGAAGCGCGCCAGGCTCCAGTCGTCTCGGGGGAAGTGCGCCGGCACCCAGTCGAGGATCACGCCGATACCGCGCTGATGGAGTTCGTCGACGAACGCACGGAAATCGTCCGGAGCACCGAAGCGCGCAGTCGGCGCGTAGTAGCCGGTGACCTGGTAACCCCACGAGCCACCGAACGGATGCTCGGCAACGGGAAGGAGTTCGACGTGCGTGAAGCCGAGCGCGCCCACGTGATCGGCGATCTGGTGGGCCAGCTCGCGGTACGACGACACACCGTGTCGCCAGGACGCCAGGTGCAGCTCGTAGATGCGCAGCGGATTGCCGGGTCCGTGGTCGCGAGTGTTCATCCACGACTCGTCGCGCCAGACATGCGCTGTTGGCGCGGCCACGACGCTGGCTGTAGCCGGCGGGCATTCGGCGGCGTACGCCATGGGGTCGGCCTTCAACATCACCTTGCCGTTGCGGGCCTCGACCGCGAACTTGTAGCGGTAGCCCGCTGCCGCCGATGGGACGACTCCGGCCCACACGCCCGACCTGCCTTGCGGCACGAGCGTGTCGCCGTCGACCCAGCCATCCCAATCACCGACGACGCGAACCGACCTTGCGTTCGGTGCCCAAACTGCGAATCGAACGCCCCCTGACTCGAGAGGATGGGCGCCCAGAAATTCCCACAAGCGTCGATGAGTGCCCTCACCGAAGAAGTGGAGGTCCTGTTCTCCGATCAGCACGACGGGAAGCGTACGTGACGGCGCCGCCGACTACGGTCAACGCCTGATGCGCGTCCTGATGCTGTCGTGGGAGTACCCGCCCCGGGTGGTGGGTGGAATCGCAGCTCACGTCGATGGCCTGGCCCGGGCAACGGCTCGCTCCGGCCACGATGTTGTCGTGTTCAGCCTCGATCATCCGCGGGTCGGCGATGACGAGATGATGGAGGGTGTCCGCGTGTTGCGGGCCAACGCCGACCTGCCGTGGCTGCCAGACGACTATCTCGTCGCCCGGATGGCCTCGGCCAACCATCACCTCACCCAACTTGCCGCCCGCCTCGGTTCATGGAAGCCACAGATCATCCATGCCCACGACTGGTTGGTGGCCTGGACAGCAGACACGCTCAGGGCATTGTGGGGCGTGCCACTGGTAGCCACGATTCACGCGACCGAGCGCGGCCGTCACGGCGGATACGTTCCGCAGGGCACACCCGCGGCGATCAACGCGGTCGAATGGTGGCTGACGTATCAGGCACAACAGGTGATCGCCTGTTCGAAGTTCATGGTTCGCGAAGTCACCGATGGATTCGAGCTGCCTTCCGAGAAGGTCAACCTGGTGCCCAATGGGATCGACATCGGCCAGTGGTTGCAACCGCCGACACCGGTCGAAGCTCCGCGCCAGAACCTCGTGGTTGCGTGGGGGCGGATCCAATACGAAAAGGGCTTCCAGGTCCTCACTCGGGCGATAGGTCACCTGCGACATCGCTTCCCCGACATCCGCTGTGTCATCGCCGGCCGGGGCAGCTACCTCGCCGAGTTGCAGACCCAGATCGACATGGAGGGCGTCGGCGACATCGTCCAGCTCGCCGGCTTCGTGCCCGACGACGAGTTACGGGCGTTGCTCCGCCGCACAGGTTGCGTCGTGATCCCGTCGCTGTACGAGCCGTTCGGGATCGTCGCCCTCGAGGGCATGGCCGCCGGCGCGCCGACCATCGTGGCACGTACCGGTGGCCTGGCAGAGATCGTCGATGGCACCGACGCGGGCTTGCTGTTCGAGCCCGGTAACCATGTCGCTCTGGCCACCTGCATCGCCGACGTGCTGACTCACCCCGAACTGGCCAACACCATGCGCACGAAGGCCGCCTCGCTGCTGGCCAGCAAGTACACCTGGGACGCGATTGCGGCCACCACACTCGGTGTTTACAACAAGGCGAAGCGCGGCTGAATCGACCGATCGTCAAGGCGGTCGACGGGGCTCTGCGGGGTAAACTCGCTCGGATGCGTGCCGTCCGCCAGTTCAACGTTGTTCCCGCAATCCCGACGCGCCTGGCGGCATTGGCCTCTTTGGCGAACAACCTCCACTGGACCTGGGACCGGGAGACGAAGGCGCTGTTCGGCACCCTCGATCCAGAGTTGTGGGAGTCGAGCGGCCGCGACCCTTTGCGCCTCATCGCCGGCATCACGGCAAGTCGCTGGGACGAACTCGCTGCCGATCCCGAGATCGCCGCACTGACCAATGCCGCCGCCGAGCGACTCGACCAGGCCATGACCGAGCCTCGCTGGTTCCAGGGCCGGGCCGACACTCCTCTGCAGCAGGTGGCCTACTTCTCCCCCGAGTTCGGCCTCACCGAGACGCTGCCTCAGTACTCCGGGGGCCTCGGCGTCCTCGCCGGGGATCATCTAAAGGCTGCGTCCGATCTCGGTGTGCCCCTCGTGGCGATCGGTTTGCTCTACGCCGAGGGTTACTTCCGGCAGCGCCTCAACGCCGATGGCTATCAGGAAGAACGGTTCCCCAGACTCGACAACCACGGGCTGGCCCTCACACCAACTGGGGTGCAGGTGTCGGTCGACATGGCCGACGAGATCGCCCGACTCAACGTGTGGCAGGTCAGTGTCGGCCGGATCAAGCTGTACCTCCTCGATGCTGCGGTCGAGAGCAACAGCCCTGAGGTGGCAGCCATCACCAACCGTCTGTACGGCGGAGACATCGAGCATCGCCTGCGACAAGAGATCGTGCTCGGCATCGGCGGCGTCCGCGCCCTGCGCGCTCTTGGGCTGTACCCGCAGGTCTTCCACACCAACGAAGGCCACGCCGGGTTTCTGTCGCTCGAGCGGATCCGCGAGGCGGTCGAGAAGGGCCTGTCCTTCGCCGAGGCGATCGAGGTTGTTCGCGCCGGCGGTGTGTTCACGACGCATACCCCGGTGCCGGCGGGCATCGACCGCTTTCCGCACGATCTGATGCAGAAGTACTTCTACGAGTTCGCCGCGTCGCTGGGTGTCGATTTCGGCGAGTTGATGGCCGTCGGCCGTCGACCGGACGAACCCGACGACGATCGGTTCAACATGGCCGTGATGGGTCTGCGACTCGCCGGCCGTAGCAACGGCGTCGCCCAACTGCACGGTGCCGTCAGCCGCGAGATGTTCCAGGGCATGTGGCCCGACGTCTCCGTCGAGGAGGTCCCCATCGGGGCCATCACCAACGGCGTACATGCACACACGTGGGTCAGCACCGGCGTCGCCAACCTGCTCTCGGACAGCGTCGGGCCGGTGTGGGATGGCGCCGACGAAGCATCGTGGGCAGGAGTCGCCAAGCTGTCGCCCGCCGACATCTGGGCGACGCGGGCCAAGGGTCGGGCCAATCTGGTCTCGTTCGTACGCTCCAAGTTCGGGGAGTCACTGCTCGATCCGCAGGCACTGACCATCGGCTTCGCCCGGCGCTTTGCTACCTACAAGCGGGCAACATTGCTGCTCTCCCAGCCCGACCGACTGCGCCGCATGCTGCTCGACTCCAAACGACCGGTGCAATTCGTGTTCGCCGGCAAGGCCCACCCGGCCGACCAGCCTGGCAAGGACATGATCCGTCAGATCGAACTGTTCGCTCGTCAACTGGACGGCGGCAGTCGCGTGGTGTTCCTGCAGGACTACGACATGGCCGTGGCGCGCACCATGCTGCACGGCTGCGACGTCTGGCTCAACAACCCCCGCCGACCACTCGAGGCGTGCGGCACCAGCGGGATGAAGGCTGCGCTCAACGGCGTGCTGAACTGCAGCATCCTCGATGGCTGGTGGAACGAGTGCTACGACGGCACCAACGGTTGGGCTGTCGCCTCCGCCGACGACGACCCCGACCTGGCTCGCCGCGACCAGCGCGAGGCCACGAGTCTGTTCGGGCTGCTCGAACGAGAGATCATTCCCTTGTTCTACGACCGCGATGCCAACGGAATTCCGTTGCAATGGATCGACAAGATGAAGCAGAACTGGCGAACGCTCGGGCCCTTCGTCACTGCGGCGCGAATGGTTCGTCAATACACCTCGCAGTTGTACGAGCCCGCAGCAACAAGTGGGGGCACGATGCTCGCCGACGACGCCGCTCGGGGCAAGGCGTTGGCTCATTGGAAGCAACGCATCAACAAGCGGTGGGCCGACGTCAAGGTGGTCGAGGTCGACATTGACACCACTCCGGCCAACGAGGGCGACGAGCGCACCGTGCGAGCCCGCGTCGAACTCGGTGGCCTCGCCACCACCGAGGTGATGGTGCAGGCCCTACACGGCCCGACCGACTCCGCCGGCTCGTTCATCTCGACACCAGCCGCATTCACGTTGCGGCTTGTCGACGATGGCGCGTTCGAAGGCACGTACATCGTCGGCGAGGCAGGGCCCTACGGCGTCACCGTACGGACCATCCCGCACAATGGCGACCTGATCGACCCGATGGAAATGGGCCTGGTCGCCTGGGCGGTGTAGCGGCCCGATCCTTGGCTCAGCGACCGGTGAACTCGGCCTTGCCGGGTCCGTGCTCGAGGAAGCTGCGCACTCCGATCTGGCTGTCGACGGTATGGAAGACGACCTCGAACAAGTTCCGCTCCAGTTTCAGCGCGGCCGGCAGCGGCTCGTCGATGCCGGTGTCGACCGCTCGCTTGATCATTGCCTGCGCGTGCAGCGCGCCGTGCGCTGCCTCGGCAGCCAGGGTGAAGGCACGCTCGTGCAGCGACTCCGACGACACGACCTCGTCGACAAGGCCGATCCGGAGGGCTTCCTCGGCTTTGACCTGACGACCGGTGATCATCAGCTCCTTCGCCTTGCCGGCCCCGATCAGCCGCGGCAGTCGCTGTGTTCCGCCACCCCCGGGGACAACGCCGAGGAGAACCTCTGGCTGGCCGAAAACCGCTCGCTCGCCGCCGATGCGGTAGTCACAGGCAAGGGCCAGTTCGCATCCTCCACCGAGCGCGTAGCCGCTCACTGCAGCGATCACGAACCGCGGGATCTCGGCGACCGCGTGGAGCGCGGCGTGAAATCCGGCGGTGATGTGGTGAGCGACCTCGGCATCACCGAACTCGCTGATGTCGGCGCCGGCGGCGAAGATCCGTTCGCCGCCCGTGATCACGACGGCGCCGGGTGGTGAGGCGGTCATGTCCTCCGCAGCGGCGCGCAGCTCGGCAAGAACGGCGCGCGACAACGCGTTCACCTTCGGGTTGTTGAGCGTGATGACGGCCACGCCATCGTCGCGCCTATCGACGAGCACGAGTTCTCCCATGCCCGTCACCCTACGCGTTGGACCCTTCCACCCTCGCGGTCGCGCCGGCTCCAGTGTGTGTCCGATCCGCGCCGACAGCCCACATGTGGCTCACACCGGACCAGCGCCGGGGGTGTCAGCCGCCGATGCCGTCGAGCATCTCGTCGGCGGCGGACCAGGGGTCGATGCGATGATCGGCGACGTCGGCCTTCAGCCGATCCCACAGTTCTCCCGTGGCGAGTTGGCGGGCGCGAAGTTCGAGACGGCGGGCGACGATCTCGCGCAACTCCTCAGCGAGACGACGCCTGCGACGCCTGACCAGCTCACCTGATGCCTCGATGGCCGCACGATGGGCAACGACGGCTGACCAGAACTCGGGGATCCCTTCGCCAGTGGTCGCCACCACGGGAAGGATCGGGGGTCGCCATGCGTCGGCCGAGATGTCGGAGAGCTCGAGCATCTGCTGCAGGTCACGGCGGGTCTCGTCGACACCCTTGCGATC
>DATAJN010000026.1:0-1874 GCA_036262105.1 Ilumatobacteraceae bacterium | reverse complement strand
GACCAGGCCTAGAGACCTTTGAACGTCTCGTCCATCAGGTCGGCGAGCTCCTGGTCGTGGATCGCCTTCGTGCCCGTCGCCGGGCTACCACTTTCGATTCGCGAAACGTGGTGGATGTGGTAACCGCGTTCCTTCAAACGCCACGTGCGGGCCTCGACGAAGTTCCACGCACCCATGTTCTCGGGCTCCTCTTGCAGCCAGATCAATTCGCGCGCGTTCGGATAGAGATCCAACAGTTCACGCATGCGACCCGACGGGAACGGATACAACTGCTCGACGCGGATCACGGCGAGCGGCGCGCCGCGGCGATCGCGTTCGGCCATAGCGTCACACGCAACCTTTCCGCTGCAGAACACGAGCCGTCGAACCACGTCGCGATCGGTGACACCCGGATCGTCGAGCACTTCCTCGAACGAGCCCGTGGTCAACTCGTCGACGGTGGAGCGGCTCTGCTTCATGCGTAACGGTGCCTTCGGGGTGAACAGCACGAGCGGCTTGCGAACCTCGCGTCGCACCTGACGGCGCAGCAGGTGGAAGTACTGCGCCGCGGTGGTCGCGTTGCACACCTGGATGTTGTCGTCGGCGCACAGCTGCAAGAAACGCTCGAGGCGTGCCGACGAGTGTTCCGGACCCTGGCCTTCGTAGCCGTGCGGGAGCAACAACACGAGGCCGTTCATCTGCCCCCACTTGTCCTCAGCGGAGGCGATGTACTGATCGATGATGATCTGAGCCCCGTTGACGAAGTCGCCGAACTGGGCTTCCCACATCACCAGCGCTTCGTGGTTGGCGTGGGCATAGCCATACTCGAAGCCGAGAGCGGCATACTCGCTGAGCAAGCTGTCGTAGACCCAGAATCGCGCCGACGAGCCAGGCAGCGTTCCCATCGGCAGCCAGTCGTTCTCGTTCTCATAGTCGATCAGCGCAGCGTGGCGTTGGCTGAACGTGCCGCGACGGCTGTCCTCCCCCGCCAATCGCACGGATGTGCCCTCGAGCACCAGCGCGCCGATCGCCAGGGCCTCGCCGGTGGCCCACTCGATCTCGCCCTGCTCGTGGTACGTCTTGGCACGAGCCTCGAACTGACGAACCAACTTCGGATGGGGTGTGAAGTCGGGGGGATATGCGGTGAGGTGATCGAAGATCATGTCGAGCTGGGCACGGTCGACGCCGGTTGGCACGTGGGGCAAGACCCCCAGCGGTTTCGGCGGTCGTGGTGCCTTGATGATCGATGGAGCCTGGGCCCGCGTTTGATCGAGCGCGACCTGCAACTTGTTCTGGAAATCGGCCAGCGCACCCTCTGCCTCTTCGACGGTGAGCTCGCCGCGCTTGACCAACGCTTCGACGTACAGCTTGCGCACACTTCGCCGCTCGGCGATGGCCTTGTACATCAACGGCTGCGTGTAGCTCGGATCGTCGCCCTCGTTGTGGCCGTAGCGCCGGTAGCACACCATGTCGATGACGACGTCCTTGTGGAACGTCTGGCGGTACTCGAACGCCAGCTGGGCGACGCGCACGCACGCCTCGGGATCGTCACCGTTGACGTGGAAGATCGGTGCCTGCACCGTCTTGGCAACATCGCTGCAGTAGAGCGAGCTTCGGGCGAACTGGGGGCTGGTGGTGAACCCGATCTGGTTGTTGACGATGAGATGGATGGTGCCGCCAACGCGATATCCCCTGATGTCGCTCATCGCCAGGCATTCGGCGACGATCCCCTGGCCGGCGAACGCGGCGTCACCGTGGATCAGAATCGGCAGGGTCGGGAACGAGCCGGGCGGCTCGATGCGGTCTTGAGCGGCTCGCATCATGCCGAGCACGATCGGGTCGACTGTTTCCAGATGGCTGGGATTGGCGGCCAACTCGACGCGTATGTCGGCGCC